>DATNEC010000338.1:0-15399 GCA_035606815.1 Pirellulales bacterium | reverse complement strand
GTCGACCGTGCGAAAGAAGCGGTCCCAACTCAGCAGACCCGTTCCCCTCTTCAAGCCTGGACATCGCAAAGGAGGCCAATCGGCCGGCGCCCGGAGAAACAACTCGCGAATGCCATGTGCGGGGTCGATCCGCGCCGCCGGCTGGCAAGCCGACATCACCGCCAGCGGAACCAGGATCGTGCGGCTCCAGGAGCTAACCGAGTAAAGATTGATGGGGAACCACTTGGGCAGCAGCAGCACCTCCGGGGGTACCGCCGGGCACTCGTCGTAGGAGATCTGGCCCAACAGGGCCAGATAAAAACGAGTGAAGCTGTTCACGGCATCGGCGCCGCCAAGAGCCAGAATCGCCGCCCGAGCGCGCTGCATGTATTCGGCGCTGGGATCGTGGCCCGTCAGCTTCAGAGCAAAATAGGCTTTGACGCTGCCGCTGATTTCCGCCGCTCCGCCCGGATACATGGCCCATCCGCCCGCCGGCAATTGCTTCTGGACGATATAGCGGGCCGCCTTGCGGGCCTGGGAAGATTTCTGCCGACCCAAATAAGCCAACAGCAGAATATACTCGCTCTCCAGGATCGTGTCGCCTTCCAGTTCGCCGACCCAATAGCCGTCGGGATGCTGCTCGTCGAGCAGCCAGTGCCGAGTCCGCGCGATCGCTTGTCGAAGCGGCGTCAAGATCTCGCGGCTCCTCCGACCCGTCGCGGAGACCGATGCGGCACTTTTGCTCCCGTCGTTGGGTACGACTCCGACCATCCGGTCTACCACATCCATGTCGGCAATCTTTCTCTCATCGTGCCGGCGAACTTCCTTGCCACGCCCGAGGCCGCCTGTTTTGTGTGCGGTCGCGAGCCAAAGCTTATGGCATCACGGCGCCCCCGACAAGATCAGCGGGCCATAGCAGATGGGCGAAATGACGAGGCGGCGGGCGGACAGATTCGCCACACTTCCTATTTTACGGGCGGCGCGCCATTCCTCTGAGACTCACTCTGCGTCGTCCTGAACTTCCCTGTCGAGTTCGTCAGGCATTGTTAATTCCGCGGCGCCATGGACGGCATAGACTTCGCCTTGATTGAAGCGGCTGGATAACGGCGGCTCGAGCACGCCCGTTCGTACCAACCGCTCGAAGCATGCGTGGTCGATCGATTCGGGAAACCCATAGTTGCCAGGCTGGCGATAGCGGCGGATTTCACTCCAATGAACGTAGATGTGCGAGATGCGGCGTTTGAGCAATTCGGCGCGGAGTTCTTCGGGCTGGCGGTTCTGGCAAAGCCCCTCGAACGCCGAATCATCGAACACCGTGTTATAGATGACCCTCGGCTCCATATCGAAGACTTCCGCATCGCCGACCGCCAACACCTGCCAATCACGCGGGACGTGATCGTTCAAATACAGGTGCCACGAATCGCCGACTCGGGACGGGTTGTCGCGCAGATCGGCGAGCGAAACGAAATAGGCGCTGTAAAAGCCGGGATGAGGAGAAACGACGAACAACAAGTTCAAAGCCATTCCGCCCAACAGCAAGCCCGCGATCAGCCGGCGCCAGGCGCGCGTCGCCGCCCACGTCGCCCCCAGCCCGGCCAGCAGTGCAACTACCGGAAGAGCCGGAATCCAAAAACGATCGATACGGTGCGTCATCAACCACCAAGCCGCCACGACGTATGCAAAAAATGCCCATAGCGCGAGCGCCGCGCGACGGTATTTCGCCGTACACAGTGCGAGCGCGGCCAAAGGCATCAAGAGCGGGCTTAGCCACTCGCTTTGCCAGACGACCAGCGCCAAATCGCTCGCGAGGCGCTGTAGACCGAAACCGTGCGGATAATGGGCCTGCATCCACTGTGCGTCCTTGGCCGGCGTGCGCGTGGCGCCGCCAAACCATTCATAGAGCAGCGGGTAAACCGGATTGCCTGTCAAGACCCAGTTCTTTGCGAACCACAGACCGCATCCGGCGATGACGGCCAGCAAGAACGCCAAGGCCGGCTTCCAACTTTTGCGACCGGCGCTGGCGGCGATCCATGCCGTCAGTGGCGCCACGACGAACAACACCGCCGGATACTTGCACGAGACGGCGGCGCCCGCCAGAAATCCGGCCAAGACCACGCGATTCGTGCCGCCAATCGTCGCCGCGGAATTCGATGCGGTCATCGAGGCATCCAATGCCCCTTGACGCCAGAGCATCACCGCATAGAGCGCCAATAACAGGTAAAGCGCGGAAACGCCTTCCACCAACCCGCTCGTTGAAACGTGGGCGATCCAGGGCGTCGAAATATAGATCAGCGCCGCGACGTTGCCGACCATCGGCGTGAAAAACCGGCGACCCGCGGCGAGCAGCGCCAATACCGTGAGCGGAGCGAATGCCGCGATGACCGTCTTACCCGCCAGGGCGCCAAGCCACCAATCGCCCATCAGCGCCATGCCGAGCAGGCTGAACATTTCGCTGCCCAGCGCCATGTTGCCGTAGACGTTGTGCGGCAAAAATTCGATCCGGCCGGCAAGATAAAACTCTTTCGGCGCTTCGAGATGGTATTCGCGGACGTCGAACTCGACCGGCGGGAGCATGCCGCCCAGGAAGATCGCCAACAGGAACGGAGCGGTCAACCACAGCCAGCGCCCATCAAGCCAGTCTTCGCCATAATGCGTCGCAGCGCCCTGCGAAGACTTGTCCGATGAAAGTCGAGGATTGCGCCATCGGCGCCAAACCGCCAGCAGCAAGATCAGTCCGGCAGGCATGAGAAATGCCCGGAGGTCGTGCAGTCGTCCGGCTAGACCTACGGCCAGCACGTAGAGAGAGATCGTGTTCAGGCCGATGCCGAACGAAAACACGATTCGCTCCAGCCGATTCAAGCCGTCGTCGACGCGAGCCAGCCCCAGCAGCCAATCGCC
This sequence comes from Pirellulales bacterium, assembly GCA_035606815.1. GTDB lineage: Bacteria > Planctomycetota > Planctomycetia > Pirellulales > JAICIG01 > JAICIG01. Next base: position 12,522 of record DATNEC010000338.1, on the reverse strand, counting down.
CAAAATCCACGCAAAGCCAAGGATCGCTGCTGCGACCACCATAACGGGCAGCCGATCGATCAGCGAGATACTGCCGCCAAACCAGACTCGGAAAACATAATCCTCGGGCAAGAAGATCAGTTGCGCCAGTTTCTCCCAGCGGGAGATGTTAGGAGAAAAGCTCGGCAGGGGACTGCGGAAGAAGATAAATAGATAGACGACCAGCAGCCCGAGAAACAGGCCGAAAGCAAGCGGACCCGGCGAATCGCCGCTATCGTCGAGACCCGCGGACGCTAGACCGCGAGCGGGGACAAATGCGGGCGCGAGTTTCTTCTTGGGCATGCGAGAGGCCGCCGCGGTTCGATCGAACAAGAAGTGCGCTTGCGGAATCCGGCCCGCCCGCAATCCAGGCACAAGCCTCTTCATCCGCAAAGGTATACTCTGGCGTGGGCCTCGGCAAGCCTTATCGCCCCTTCCCAAGCCGCCGGTACGGGCTAAGCTAGGACAAAGCCCCCTAGCTAGCCCGCCTTCAGAGTTGGATTCATGTCGCAAGCCGCCCGTCTGCAAGGGATTTTCACTCCGAATATCGTCCCGCTAGACGCCCGAGGCGAAATCAACGAGGCCGAACTGCGCCGCTACACCGATTGGCTCATCGACCGGGGCGTGCATGGCCTCTACCCCAATGGTTCGACTGGGGAGTTCACTCGCTTCACGCCGGAAGAGCGGCGACGGATCATCGCTATCATGGCCGATCAGAATCGCGGCCGCGTGCCGATCCTGGCCGGGGCGGCCGAAGCCAACGTGCGAGAAACCCTTTCGGCCTGCGAATACTATCACGGCTTGGGCGTGCGGGCAGTGGCCATCGTCTCGCCTTATTACTACAAGCTCAGCCCGGCCTCGGTCTACGCCTACTTCGCCGAGATTGGCCGCAATACGCCGATCGACGTCACGCTCTACAACATTCCGATGTTCGCTTCGCCGATCGACGTGCCGACCGTGCAGCGGTTGAGCGAAGAGTTCGAAAAGATCGTGGCGATCAAAGACTCTTCAGGCGACCTGCCGAATATGATCCGCATGATCCGGGCCGTGCGCCCCAACCGGCCCGACTTCAGCTTCCTGACCGGTTGGGACGCGGCCTTGATGCCGATGTTGTTGATCGGCTGCGACGGCGGCACGAACGCTACCGCCGGCGTCGTGCCCGAGATCACGCGCAAGCTGTACGATCTGACATTGGCCGGGCGAATCGGCGAGGCCCGCGAACTGCAGTACAAAATCCTCGGGCTGTTCGACGCGATGCTCTACTCGGCCGACTTCCCCGAAGGTTTTCGCGCCGCTTTGGCGTTGCGGGGCTTTCATCCCGGCGCCGGCCGGCAGCCGCTTTCCGACACGCAGCAGGTGCAAATTGCCGCGCTGAGCCGCACGCTGCAATGCCTGTTGGCCGAGGAAGGCTTCACCGACGAACCGGTCGGCGGCTGTCCGGCCTCGGCCGCCCCTGCCGACGCAAAGGCCGTCGACCAGATCGTGCAAGGCGTAATGGCCGAGTTGAAGCGGCGAGGGGTGAGGTAATAAAAGCCGAAGATCAGAAGTCGGAGGTTGGAAAGAAGAGTCAGAATGCAGTGCTGCTCGAAATCAATTGAAAGAACTTGGTGATGGCCGGCCCTTTCCGATCTGCGACTTCCGACTTCCGACCTCCCACCAGCCTCGCGCTGTTGGAAATCGGCAACCTGTCGCCGGCCTTCGTCGTAGCCGACCGCTGCGCAAAAGCGGCGGGCGTGCGAATCATTGCAATCGAAAGCACTGACAGCACGGCCCAGTGCATCAAGCTCGCCGGGGCGACCGACGATGTGCGCGAGGCGGCCGAGGCCGGCGCCGAATTGGGCCGGCAGATGGGCACGACGGCCTTTTGGACCTGGCTGCCGGCGCCCCGGGAAGAAACTTTGCGGCTGGCGACCCAGCCGCCTGCCTATAGTCCTTTATTGGGCGTCTACGACGCTCGCGCGCCTCTGGAGAAATCGATGAACCCGTCTGATGCGATCGGCTTGCTGGAAACCCAAGGACTCGTCGCCGCGCTGCACGCCACCGACGAGATGCTCAAGTCGGCCGCGGTCTCGCTGGTCGGCAAAGAAAAAATTGGCGCCGCTTACGTCACGATCATGGTCCGTGGCGACGTGGCCGCGGTGCAGGCCGCGATTTCCGCCGGCAAGCAGACCGTCGAGCGCCTCGGCGGCAAGCTGATCATGGCCGACGTGATTCCTCGCCCGCATCCGGAACTGGCGGCGCTGCTGCCGGCATGATGGCAGGGATTCAGGCGGAAGGATGAAGGATGGATTCAGAACCGTTCATTCTTTGTTCTGACTTCCGACTTCCGGCTTTCTATCGGCAATCGGATCTTGAACGTCGCCCCACGGCCGACTTCGCTTTCGACCTCGATCCGGCCGCCGTGGTTGGCGACGATCCGCCAACACTTCGATAGTCCCAGGCCCAAGCCGCGACCGGCGCCGCGGCCGGAATAGAACGGGTCGAAGAGATGCCGGCGGATCTCGGGCGGAATGCCGGGGCCGTTGTCGCGGACCACGATCTCGATCTCCTGGCGATGGTCGCCAACTTTTCCGTTCGTGGGACAAGGCCGAGACAAGATGACCTCCACGCGCCCGCCATTCGGCACGGCTTCGATAGCGTTCTCGATCAGCGCTCGCAGGGCCACGCTCAGTTGATCGCCGTCGGCCTGGATGACGAGCGAGTCGCGGCTTCCTTCGCGGCGCAGCTCGATTTGGCGTTCGACGGCTTCAGGCCCCAGTTCGCCGAGCAGCTTGTCGAGCAGTTGCGAGATATCGCAGGCCGACGGCTTGGGCGTCGGCGGACGGGCGAAGAGCATCATGTCGGCGATCATCTCGTAGACGCGCATCGCCTGGCCATTCATTACGGCCAGCTCGCGGCGTCGCTCGGGATCGCGCTCGTCGCGCAAGAAAAGCTGCGCCCGGCCGGCGATGACGGCGATCGGATTGTTGATCTCGTGCCCGGCCCCGGCGGCGAACTCGGCCATCGCTTCGAGCTTTTCCGTTTCCAGCCGTTCGTCGAACGCGGTTTCCAATCGCCGCAGCCGAGCGAGCTTGCGGACCAACGCCGGCAGTAGACGCTGTAGCGTCGAAGATTCCGTCGAATCGCCTGGCCCTTGCATGCTTGCGGCGATCGCCTCGCGATCGAACGCCAGGGCCGGCGGCAAAGGCCGCCGCCCGGCGAGAATTTCGCAAGCGAGCGAGACCGCTGCATTAGGCCGTTCGAGGCGCCAGATCGGCAAAGGCGAGCGGGGGGCGTCAGCCCCCTGGTTCCATGGCGCCGCTTGCTGCTCCGGCCTCCGCGCTCCGAGTTCCGCGTTTAGATGTTCCGGGTTGGGATGTTTCGCGTTCCAACCGGGGGGCTGACGCCCCCCGCTCGCCACGACGTCGATGCCATCACGGCTTGCAGCGTCGAGCGCCAGCCATGCGTCGGCGCCATGAAGCAACCCGGCCAGATAGGCTTCTTGCGACGCCTCGTTTTCGCCGCGTTCCGCGCTCGCCAATAGTTTGGCCAACTCGGCCGTTTCCACGGCTTCGATCGTAAGACGGCGATAAACCTCGCCAGGATCAGAGTCGTCCAAGGCCGGCTCTTCAGCTTCCGGCCATGCTAAGAGGTCAAGGGCGCACTCCGCCAGCCAACGGGCCAGTGCCGCGGGGGTGCGCAATTCAACCGCCGCGCCGCTGGCGGCGCGGCAAACCACCGACCACAAAGCCAATCCCGGATCGCGCTCGATGGCCGCCGTCAGCCTCGCCGAGCCATTCTCCGCGGGGCCGGACAGCAGCACGTCGAACAGCGCCGACGCCGAAGCGTCGGCCAATGGCAAACGCCTAGTGCAGCCGCCGATTCGAATCGCAGGCAACCAAAGCATGAGCCGCGCGGCGCATGAAGGTGGCACGGCCGCCCTCGGCCGTGAAGTGACCAAACATGCGCCCCGGCCGAGGGCGGCCGGGCTACATCGCCGTTACGCTGATTGTTGGCCGCGACGACGCGCTAGCGGGCCGAAGCCGTTTCCATGTCGAGCAAGCCGCACATGCGATCGACCAGCGATTCGACCTCGAAGGGCTTGTGCAAGAACTCGTTCGCGCCCGAGGCCTTGAGGTCTTCGATCTTGTCTTCCTCGACCATGCCCGAGATGCAAATAATTCTCACTTCGTCCATCGTGCTGTCGCTACGGACTCGCTGGCAAACTTCTTTGCCATTGATGTCGGGCAGCATCACGTCGAGCACGATCAGGTCGGGGCGATATTCCTTGACCATCATGCCGGCGTCGAAGCCGTTGTTGGCGGTGCGGACTTCGAACCGCCCGTCGCGTTCCAGCACGTCGCTGATCAGTTCGACCAACTCTTCGTCGTCATCGACCAGCAGCACCTTGCGCTTGCCGCTTTCCAACGCGTCGGTCGGAATGCCGTTGTCGCGCATGAAGTGGAACAACTGATCGCGCGGAATCCGGCGGAAGCGGCTGCCGGGCACGCGGAACCCTTTGAGTTGTCCTGAATCGAAGCAGCGAATGATCGTCTGCTGCGAAACCTTGCAGATTTTGGCCGCTTCTCCCGTCGTGAACACAGTCTTCATAACTGCCAACCACCCTTCTTCCTAGCCGAGGTGAGGCTAGTCTCAGCGGGACCTCCGGCGGGCGATGCAGCCCAAAGACAACCGGAAGTTCCTAATCCTCCGTGTAACGCCAATGCGGAACTTAGCCCTTAGCACGCTGTGTCCGTAAACCGTTTAGCCCCCAGCCCTTTTGCATTCGATAGCCTTATCCATTCCTGCCAGGCTTACCGAATTTGCCATGCGCGGGAATTATAGCGGGATGGCTGGTCGAGTCAATATTGATATTTTTCACGTAAACTGCACGCTACAAAACACTTATGCAATTGACGCGAAGTTGACGCAAAAGCGCAAGACATTTTTTCTCCTACATCGCAACGCGCCGCGGCGCACCGAAAGCGACCGGGCGAGGGGAAATGGGTAAACCAGTCGCAACCGTCGAGATTAGCCCTGGCGCCGACCTTCTAGATGCACCATGACCAACGCGAGGTCGGCGGGCGTGATGCCGCTGATGCGACCGGCCTGCGCAAGGCTGGCGGGCTGGACTCGCGACAGTTTCTCGCGCGCTTCGGCGCGCAGTTGGCCGATGGCGGCGAAGTCGAAACTGCTGGGAATCCGCTTGTCGGCCAAACGCCGCTGTCGGGCCACGTCGACATCCTCGCGCTCCAGATAACCCGCATACTTGACGTCGAACGTCACCTGCTCGGCGACTTCTCGCGAGACTTCGGCCAACTCGGGCAACCGGCTGACCGCGTTTTCCCAGGTCGATTCCGGACGCCGCAAGAGCTTCGTCAGCGAACCTTGCTCCCAGCGGGCGTTTTCCACCAGTTGGCCGACGCGGGCGATTTCCGCCTCTTTTCGCTCGAAGCGCCGCCAACGCTCCGCGTCGATCATTCCCAATCGTTGGGCGAGCGGCGTCAGCCGGCGATCGGCGTTGTCGTGCCGCAAGCGCAGGCGGTACTCGGCCCGGCTGGTGAACATGCGATACGGTTCGTCGACGCCGCGCGTGACCAGGTCGTCGACGAGCACGCCGATATATGCCTGATCGCGGGCCAGCACGAGCGGTTCATCGCCGCGCAGCGCCAGGGCCGCATTGACGCCCGCCATCAGACCCTGCGCACCCGCTTCTTCGTAGCCAGTCGTGCCGTTGAGCTGACCGGCGAAGTAAAGCCCGGCGACGAACTTCGTTTCCAGGCTCGGTCGCAATTGCTCAGGGGGCGAAAAGTCATACTCCACCGCGTAGCCGTAGCGCATGATTTCGGCCCGTTCGAGGCCCGGAATCAGGCGGAACATGGCGTCTTGCACGTCGCGCGGCAGGCTGGTCGAAATGCCGTTGACGTAGACCTCCAGCGTATTGCGGCCCTCGGGTTCGAGGAACAATTGGTGCTGCTGCTTGTCGGCGAAGCGGACGACCTTGTCTTCGATCGAGGGGCAATAGCGCGGGCCGCTGGAGCGAATCTGCCCGGAATACATCGGCGCCCGGTGCAGGTTGGCCCGGATCAAGTCGTGGACTGCTTCGTTCGTGCGCGCGATCCAACAGGGCATTTGTTCTATCGGCAGCCGGTCGGTCAGGAAGGAGAAGGGCTGCGGATCGTCATCGCCCGGCTGGAATTCGGTCTGCGAATAATCGATTGTGCGGCCGTTGAGCCGCGGCGGCGTGCCCGTTTTGAAGCGCCGCAGCTCGAAGCCCAGCCGCTGCAAAGCCCCCGAAATGCCCGCCGTCGTTCCCTCGCCGGCCCGGCCGCCGGGAGTTTTCGCTTCGCCGGTGTGCATCAAGGCTTGCAGGAACGTGCCGGTCGTCAGAATCACCGACCGGGCGCGGAAGACGGCATCGCCCCGCACGCGCACGCCGGCGATCCGCGATCGCTCGCCGTGCGGTTCGACGAGTAGATCTTCAACGACTTCCTGACGCAACGAAAGATTTGGCTGGCACTCAACGAGCCGCTTGATTTCGAGTTGGTAGGCCCGCTTATCGGCCTGCGCCCGAGGACTATGCATCGCCGGGCCTTTGCGGCGGTTGAGCAGGCGAAACTGGATGCCGGTGGCGTCGATCGCTTGGCCCATCGCGCCGCCGAGCGCGTCGATTTCTCGCACGATTTGGCCCTTGGCCACGCCGCCGATCGCCGGATTGCAACTCATTTGGCCGACCGTATCGAGGCTGGTCGTGAGCAAGGCCGTTTTGGCGCCCAGCCGGGCCGCGGCGAGCGCCGCTTCCGTCCCGGCATGGCCGGCGCCGACCACGACGACGTCGAAATCGTACTGAGCGAGAATCATGCCACTGATGATAACCCTTGGCCGAAACGGCGGCGAGGGGGCCGCATTGACATGAAACGGAGCAATTTGTTCCGCTGTTTCATGGGCCATCGCGCGGCGAATTGGTAGGCCCGACTCTAGTTTCCAACCCGCCGGACTTCCGCATACAGCACACCCCGGCGAATGTCCCCCTCGGCGACGCGAGAGTCGAGCCGCTCGGGACCGGGCTTCAGCCTGAACGGCCCCAACTCGCAAGCGTCTTCGCCGGGCTTCAAATGGCGCTCGTGGTTCTGGCCTCCCAGGGCCGCTTCGGCCGAATCGGCGCCGGGCGTGAAATGCAAGATCACTTGATATTCTCCCTCAGTGGCGACGTCGAGTTCCCAATGGCCGATGTCGTTGGGCTTCCAACCCGCCGCCGACCCGCGCCAGTCTTGCCGCGTCAGCACGACCGGGTTTTCGTGCTCCGTGCCGATCGCAATTCGCGGCAATGCGAAATCACGCGCGGCGCTCATCTCGGAAAACCAGGCTTCGTACTGGCGCTTGAGATCGGCCACGATCTCCGGGTGCTCGGCCGCTACGTCGTGCTCCTCGTAAGGATCGGCGGGCAGGTCGTAGAGTTCGAACCGGGGCGACTCCGGCGGTTTTTGGCTCTCGTCGAAAGCGCCGTTCGCTTGCAGAAGTTTCCAACGCGGGCCGCGCGCGGCGAAGGCCCGGTGCAACTGCGGCCGATTGCCGCGATGCCACTGGAAAAACAGCGTGCGCTCGGGCGAATCACCGGCTTTTCCCAGCAGCACGTGCAGCAGGCTGTGGCCATCGAACTTCAAGCCGGCAGGCGGTTCGACATGGCAGGCTTCGAGCAGCGTCGGCGCAACGTCGATATGGGCCGCCGCGATCTCGCGCTTTTGTCCGGCCGGCAACCGTGCGGGCCAACGGATATAGAACAGTACGCGAATGCCGCCTTCGTAAACGCTTCCTTTGAGGCCGTGCAGCCCGGCGTTGTATCGCGGCTGGGGCGGCCCGTTGTCGGTGAGGAAAATCACGATCGTGTTCTTGGCCAATTGCAACTCGTCGAGCTTGTTCATCAACCGTCCGAAATTCTCGTCGATGTTGGTCACCATCGCATAGGCCCTGGCCAGATCGTCTTGGCCGACCCTGCCGCGTTGCGGATAGCCGATCTTGGGAAACTCATCGGGATCAAGGTTTTCTTTCCGATAGGCGGCCAATTCCTTCTCGGGCGCCTCGAAGGGGCCGTGCGGCGCGTTGAACGGAAGGTATACGAAAAATGGCCGGTCGCTCGGTTGTTCGATGAACTGGATGGCGGCGTCGGTGTACACGTCGGAACAGTAGCCTCGGGATTGTTCCAGGCGGCCATTGTGCATCAACATCGGATTGAAATACCCGTCGCCGCCTGGCGGATCGGAAGGCTGCCGGATGCCGCCGCCTTTGATGACCAGCGCTTCTTGGAATCCCTGGTCCATCGCCCGTAGCGGATAGTTGTCGCCGAGATGCCACTTGCCGAAAATGCCGGTCCGATAGCCTGCCGCTCCCAGCATCTCGGCGAGCGTGACTTCGTCGGCGAACATCAGCGACCGACCGACAAACGTATCGACGACGCCGGTGCGGTAGTTGTAGCGGCCCGTCAGCAGACTCGATCGGGTCGGCGAGCATACCGGGCAGACGTAGAATTGCGAGAATTCGACGCTTTGCCGCGCGAAGCGATCGAGGTTCGGCGTCTTGATCTTCGGATTGCCGTGGGCGCCCAAGTCGCCGTAACCTTGGTCGTCGGTCATGACGAGAATTACGTTGGGCCGGGCTTGATTCTCTTGGGCGGCGAGGGCGCCGGAAAGCCAAAACGTGAGGCCCAGGGCGGCGAAGGCGAAAGTCGTTGTCCGGCCGTGTTGCGGCATGTTCATGGGTGACTCTCGTAGATTCGATGTCTCTGTTGCAAACTTAATCGTCCACGTGCCTGAAACGCGCCGGCAATCAACCGCCGCCATTCTAACCGATCGGTCGCCAAGCATCGCGCGCGATCGAGGCGCCCGTCCTTTATAACCTGCCATGCTCGTCCGCCGCCAATTTCATCGCCTTGGTGGCTGCCGCCGCGGGGGCGGATTACAATCGAATATCGCCGCTTGAGTTCATGTTCCGTTGAGGCACTTACCTAAAGACCTTCCACATGCCCAGTAATGCCGCTGGAAATCATGACTGGGCGCCGGACGGACCCAAAGAATTGGAAAGCAGAGCGAAGCGATGCGATTAGTGGCAGGGGCGATTCTGTTGCTTGCCGCCGAATCCGCTTTTGCGCATGCCTATTTAATCGGGTTTCCTCATCAGCCGACCGTGCGTGACATCTTGCTCCCGGCGAGCGCGGTGTTGGTGGCGCTAGGCGCAGGACTTCTCATTTGGGGCGCGGTGAGCGAGCGAAAATAAGACACGCCGGACCATCATGCGTGCTTGCCAATCAAGTTCCGAACTCGGCCCCGAATTAGCGGAGCGGCCGGCCCAGCGCGTCGGCTATGGCTTGGCGGTTTGCGTTGTGCTGGGCGCAGCCGTCAGCGTGTTTCCCTTGGTCTGGGCGGCGCCCCAGCAACGATTGTTGCGGGCGGCGGCCCAGGAACTATCGGCCGCACGCCACGCGGAAGCCGAACGACTGGCGAGGCTCGTTTTGAAGGAGCCCCCCAAGTCCATTCAGGCGCTGCTCATCGCGGGACAGGCCGCGAGCAAGTTGCAGCATTCAGAACAGGCGCTCGCGTACTACGGACGAATCCCCGACGACGGCAGCGCCGAAGCGGCCCAGGCGCTGCTTGGCTCCGCGCAGCGATTTCTGAGGTTGGGCAAGGCGGCCGATGCCGAACGCTGCCTGCGGCGGGTATTGGAAATCGACCCCGGCTTGCTCGAGGCGCACAAGGAAATAGCCTATCTCTTGGCGGCCCAAGGGCGGACGTGGGACGCGCTGCCCCACTTGCAAGAACTCATCCGCGGCAACGACTTCACGGGCGATCACTTGTTGATGGCCGGGGCCCTCGATTCTCAGTTCTTGAACGAACCGCAGTTCGTCGCCGAATGTCAGGCAGCGTCGCCCGACGATCCCTTGCCGCTGTTCATCCAAGCCAGAATTTCCCGACTGCGAAATGAGAACGAAGCGGCCCGTGAAACGCTCTCGCAAATCGTGACCAAGCACCCTGAATTAATCGAGGCTCAGGCGGAATACGGTCATGTATTGCTGGATTCGACGCCAGAAGCCTTTCTCGCCTGGCTCCGGGCACTACCGCCCGAAGCGGACGAACACCCCGAAATTTGGTTCTTGCGGGGCGTCTGGGCGAAGCGAGCCGGTCAATCGCAAGCCGCGGTTCGTTGTTTTTGGGAAACCGTACGGCGGCGGCCCGATCATCCTGCCGCCAGTTATCAACTCTCTCAACTTCTGGCCGCCTTGGGCGAAAAGCGAATGGCCGAGCCGTTCGCCAACCGCTCGCAGCGACTCGCCCGCGTCGAGGCGCTGCTGGCCGAAGTCCGTAACGATCTGCAAAGCATCACCGAGTTGGCCGCCCAATTGGAGAGGTTGGGACGGCTTTGGGAGGCGGCCGGGTGGGCGCATCTCGCTTTGCGGCGGCAACCTCAGACTGAGTGGGCTGAGCAATTGCTGCGGCGCCTCGACGGCACGCTGATGCACAATCCGGAATGGAATTTGATCTCGGCGAATCCAGCGGCCCAGGTCGATCTTTCGAACTGGCCGCTGCCCGATTGGGGTTCCGCGACGCCGGCGCGGACTCAAGACGCCGAGGCGATGGCAGATGCCATGGTCTCTTTCGAGGACTCGGCAGCTTCGGCCGGGTTGGCGTTTCACTACTACAATGGCGCCGATCCGCAAGGGCGGCGCGCCTATATGTTCGAATTCAACGGCGGCGGCGCGGCTGTCTTGGATTTCGATGGGGACGGCTGGCCCGATCTTTATCTGACGCAAGGCTGTGCGTGGCCGCCCGATGCCGAACAGCAAGAACACTTAGACCGGCTCTATCGCAACCTGGGAGACGGCCGGTTCGCAGATGCGACGTCGACGGCCGGATTGGGAGATCATCGTTTCAGCCAAGGGGCCGCCGTCGGCGATTTCAACAGCGACGGCTTTCCGGATTTATATCTCGGCAATATCGGCGTCAATCGCCTCTATCAAAACAATGGTGACGGCACGTTCAGCGACGTCACCGAGATCAGCGGCATGAAAGGCGCCGCTTGGACTTCGAGTTGCGTGATCGCCGATTTCAATGGCGATGCGTGGCCAGACATCTACGCCGCCACTTATCTTGCCGGGCCCGAAGTCTTCGAGAAAGCGTGCGACGACAACGGAAAGCCCGTGCAGTGCGGACCGATTCTGTTCGCGGCGGAACAGGACCGGTTCTATCTCAATCTTGGGGACGGGCGCTTTCAAGATGTCTCCGCGGAAGCAGGCCTTCTGGCGCCGGAGGGCAAAGGCCTGGGAGTCGTTGCGGCCGATTTTGACGGTTCGCGCCGCTTGGGCCTGTTCGTTTCGAACGACACGACCGCGAACTTCTTTTTTGCGAACCAAACGCCAAGTCGAGGGGCAAGCCCTGCTTTCGCCGAGCGCGGAATCCTGTGCGGCGTCGGATTGGATGAGGCAGGCAAGGCCCAGGCTTGCATGGGCATCGCCGCTGGCGACGCGAACGGCGACGGGTTGTTGGATCTATTCGTGACCAACTTTTTCAGAGAGCCTAATACCCTGTACGTGCAACAGCCCGACGGCACGTTCGTGGACGGAACTCGGCGGGCCCGGCTGTACGATCCTAGCTTTCCGATGCTCGGCTGGGGGACGCAGTTTTTGGACGGCGAACTCGATGGCAATCCGGATTTGATGGTCATGAACGGCCACATCAATGATCTATCTCACGCCGGAACTCCCTATAAAATGCCCCCGCAATACTTTCGCAACCAAGGCGACGGCACGTTTGCAGAACTGCCCGGATCGACGCTCGGCCCCTATTTCGAAGGCAAGCGGCTTGGCCGAGCGCTGGTTCGCTTGGATTGGAATCGAGATGGCTTGGAAGACGTGTGCGCCACGCATGTCGACACGCCCGCTGCGCTGCTGACCAACCGCACGGAGCGACACGGACGCTTCCTGGCAGTGCAATTAAGAGGAGTGCATTCGGACCGCGACGCCATTGGAACGACGGTGCGGGTAGTGGCGGCAGGGCGAACTTATGTTCGTCAACTCACCGCGGGCGACGGCTTTCAAGCCAGCAATGAGCGCCAGTTGGTGTTCGGACTTGGCGAGGCCGACCTCGTCGACGAACTGACCGTTCTTTGGCCCGCTGGCCTCGACCAAACTCTACGCGATGTCTCGGTCGATCAGACGATCGTTGTAGTGGAAGGCCGCAAGGACAGCATCCAATTGCGACCGACCCGCTTCAGCGACGTTGCGACTGTTCAAGACTGACCTCGGTTCTCAACCGACCAACCCCCACTTCCCCTCGGAGGGGGGTCTTAGAGCGTGAGCACATCGGCCCGCCATGTTATCATTATAGCCGGCAGTCGTATTCGAAGCGGCGCGAATGTTGCTCGGCATAGGTCGGAAAAGCGGTCGTGAACTACGAGGGGGCCCGAAATGGGCGCCGAGTTCACCGCCACTTGATGGGGCGGGTGGAGATGAATGTGTTGATGCTCCGATTCACCGAC
>DATNEC010000332.1:0-10002 GCA_035606815.1 Pirellulales bacterium | reverse complement strand
ACGCGGTTCACCGCCTGGTGGTCCATCGCGTCGTAGTCGGCCGCTTCTTGCGGGCTGTCCATGACCTCGGGTTCGAGCACGCGCGTCAACATCGAGACTCCTCGCATGCCATTTCTTCCGCCGTAGCGGCTGGCGCCGGCTTGAGCCAGCATCCCCAAGCCAGCAGGATCAAAGCCAGCAGGCCGTAAGCCGCGGCGACTGTATACGGCGTCTGCCCGGCGGCGGATGCCGGCAAAGCTTCGGGCAACTTCCAAGGCAATGCCAATGGGCTGCCCGGCAGCGGCGAATGAATCACGCCGAACAGGCTGGCGACCGCACCCGTAGCAATAAATGCCGCCGCGTGTTTGAGCCGGCGGTCGATCAGCATCGCCAGCGCCGCGGCCCAGATCAGGCTGGTGACGATGAAGCCCGAGGAGAGAATGCGGAGCGTCAGCAGATTCTTCGCCAAGAGCGCGGTCGCCGGTTGCTGCTCCAGCGAGGCGATGGAAAGCTGCCCGGCCGCAAGCACCTGGTCGGAGTAGATGACCACCAGCGAAGCCAGCGCCGGAGCACACGCCAAGGCCACGGCCGGATAATGTCTTCGCGGGGTGGCCGCGAAGCTTTGCGCGGTGATCTCCAGGCCAATGAAAATCAGGATTGGAAACGCGGCCGCCTTCGGGATCGCCGCGTAGAAATAGCCGAAGTATCCGAGCAGACCGGCGCTGCCGACGACGAGCGCCGTGGCCAGGGTATAGGCGGCCCGGCCGCCCATGGCCTTGTAGGCTGGGTGGCCGATGTAGGGCGTCGTTTGGAGCACGCCCCCGCAGAGGCCCGCCACCAAGGTCGCCGCCGCCTCCACGGCAATCACCTGGCGCGTGGAGTATTCGTCGCCGGCGGCGGCTGCGCTTTCGGTGCAGTCGATGCCTCCAATTACCGTGGCCAACGCGAAAGGAATCACGACAGGCAGATATTTCAAAGATTCGTTCCAGGCTTCCACCCACCCGAACTCAAAGGCTTCCCACCACTCACGCGGCCAAAGAGCGGCGGCGGGATCGAGCGGCAAACTTTCTGTTTGGCTCAAACCGGCGGCCTGCATGGCGTAGTAGATGCTCCCTCCAATGAGCAGGGCCGCCAAGGCTCCCGGCAGGCGGCCCGGAAAGTCAATGCGAGCCACAAGTGTAGTCAAAATGATCCCCAGCGAGACGAATCCTGCAACAGGGTAGTGCATAATCTCGATCAGCGGCAGAAAGCTGATGAGAACCAAGGCCACGGCGGCGAGCGAGCCGAGCAGCCCTGCTCGCGGAATAATCCGCCTTACCCACCCCGACCCGATGGCGCAAAGCAGCTTGAATAGGCCGCTGGCGATGATGGCGCAAATCCCCACCTGCCAGGTATGCCGGGCCGCCGCACCGACATCGAGACCGGCGGCTTTGGCTGCCTGAAAGGCGGGGCCCAGGACGAAGAAGACCATCCCGAAGGTGCTCGGGGTATCGAGTCCTAAGGGCATGGCAGTTATATCTTTGCGACCTGTTTTTCGGGCCAGGCGAAAAGCCATCCAGGTAAACATTAAATCGCCGAACAATACCCCGGCGGCCGTTCCCGGGATCATGTAACGGAGAGCAAAATTTGCAGGGAAATCGAAGGCCGCGCCGAGCAAGGCGACCATCAGGATCAAATCGGCGGCATTATCCAACATCAAGCCAAAGAAGGCATTGACATCGCCCGCGGTCGCCCAGCAATAGCTTTTCGGGTTAGCGTGGCTCATCCGGGCACGGCACTTGCGTAAGTAGGGATCGTGCGTGAGGAAAACCAGATGCGGACCTGCCAATTTGGCACGGAGGCCCGCGCTAGACAATCTGGCGAAGCGATTTTCTGGGCCTTTGCTATACTTAGGGAGCGGATAAGAGTTTACGTCGCGGCGCAGCAAAAAGCTGCGCTGTTTCGCCGCGATCTTAGAACTCTTGTGCGTTGGATGCGTACAAAACTATGAGCTATACGGTCGAAAAGAAACGTGTTCATGCGGCTGAGAGTTCTGCCTGGTTGGATGCAACCGACGAAGAACTGCTAGCACGGTACTGCCAGGGCGGCGATCGCCATGCTTTCGCCTCGCTGGTGCATCGCTACGAGCGCGAGTTATACAGCTACTTGCGGCGCTATTTGGGCGACGCGGCGATGGCGGAAGATGCTTTCCAGGCGACGTTCTTGCAAGTGCATTTGAAATGCGACCAATTCGAGGAAGGCCGCAAGTTTCGTCCTTGGCTGTACACGATCGCCACGAATCAGGCGATCGACGCCCAGCGGCGAAACAAACGCCATCGCTTGGTGAGCTTGGACCGCCGTAACTCGCATGAAAACGCAGACGATCTAGGAACCCTGATCGAACTGCTGGTCAGCAAAGAAACGGGCCCGGTGGCCCAGTTGGAAGCCGACGAGAGACAGGCCTGGGTCCGAAAGACCGTCAACGAACTGCCGGAGCAGTTGTTGAATGCCGTCAATTTGATTTATTACCAAGGGCTGAAGTATCGCGAGGCCGCCGAGATACTGGATGTTCCGGTCGGCACCGTGAAGAGCCGCTTGCACACCGCCATTTTAAAGCTCAACGAAGCTTGGAATAGCGCTCACCTGACGGGAGAAAACTAGGCAATGCGTGAGCACTTGCTCGGCTATCTGCTGGGAGCACTTGAGCCGACAGAACACGAAATGGTCGAAGCGCGGATCGAACGAGATCCGGCCCTGCAACACGACCTGGAGCGGCTGCGCAGCAAGGTGGCGCCGCTGGCCGCCGATAACCAAGACCACGAGCCCCCTGTCGGGCTCGCCGCCCGCACATGCAACTTCGTCGCTGCGCGGACAACCTGTAAAGCCTCGCCCGCGACGGTTGGCGGGCTGACACCGGGGAGCAGTTGGCGGCTGCAAGATCTGTTGGTGGCCGGCGGCATCTGCATCGCCGCCAGCTTATTGGTGTTTCCCGCGATTTCTCACAGCCAGTTCAACGCGAGGCTGATGGCGTGTCAGAATAATTTGCGGGAAGTGGGCGTTGCCCTCGGGCACTACAGCGAAGTCCACAGGGGGTATTTTCCGTTGGTTCCCCAGCAAGGGCGTCTTGCCGTCGCCGGCATGTACGCGCCGACATTGCGAGAAGCCGGTTTCCTGGCGGGCGATGCCCACTTGATCTGTCCCGAATCTACGTTGGCTCGCGAGGCAGACGTTACGCTTCCCACGCTGGAAGAGGTCCGCAAGGCGGACCCCGAGCAGTTGCCGCAACTTTATCGACGGATGGGCGGCAGTTACGGGTACACGCTCGGTTATGTGTCGGGCGGCGTTTACAAGGGACATCGAAACCAGGGCCGCGGCAACTTCGCCTTGATGGCCGACGCCCCGGATGACGAATCCGCCGGGCGAAGCTTCAATCACGGCGCGTGCGGCCAAAACGTACTGTTCGAAGATATGCACGTCGGTTTCTTGAAGACGTGCCGATTGGCCGAGTGCGACGATCATATCTACATGAACGATCATGGTCTTGTTGGCGCCGGCATCGGTCCCGACGACGCCGTGATCGGGCGCAGCCCCGCCCGGCCGGTGATCTTGACGACCGGCAGCGGCCGCTAAGCCGGCACATCTGGCAAGCGTCCTCGCTGGTTTCGCTGTCGGCGCCCCGCGACGGCGCCCAACCGCTCGGCTCACAAGGGTCGAGCCGCCTTAAACTTGCTCCGCGGCCCGGTTTCGCATACGCTAAGGAGTGCAGTTCTTCCCTTTTTTCGACGTTCCGCGGCGGGAGTAGGGCGATGCAGTCGCTATTGGCCCGGTTGGCCGACAGTTTGACGGAACCTTGGGTCGACGATCGTCCTTCCGAGGAGCATCCCTACGAGTCGCACGATCCGGGCTCTTCCGCGGGCGTCCGATTCATGCAGGGCATGGCGATCAGCGCGGCGGCCCATGCCGCGCTGCTGGCGGTGCTGGGCTACCAGTTCGTTTCGCCGCCGCTCGAGCGACTGCCCGACCCTCTCCTGCTGACCACCAGCGAGGACGAGGAAGAGCTCGTGCTGCCCGAACTCGAATACCAGATGGCCGAGGCCAGCGACGAGCCGGCCCAGACCGCGCTGGCCTCGCTGGCGATGTCGGTGGCGCCGACCTTCAATCGCGATGCGACCTTGCGCGGCGTGTTGACGGTCACGGATTTGCCGGCCACGATCACCGCCCCGGCGCCGGAGCTGAACCTGGAAGGCGTGCAACTCGACGAGCATCTGTTGACCGCCGGCTCGCTGGGCGAGCAAGTGCTGGAGGTAGACGGGGCCGTCGATCGAATCACCGAAGAGATCGTCCGCACTTTGGAGTCGAGCAAGGTATTGGTCGTCTGGATCATGGACGCTTCGATCAGCCTGAAAGCCGATCGCCAGGCGGCGGCCGATCGACTGGAGCGAATCTACCGCGAGTTGGACGAACTGGGCGCGGGCGGCGGTCCGGACGGCGCCTTGAAGAGCGCCGTCGTGGCGTTCGGCCAACAGGCCAAGGAGATGGCGCCGGCCGGCAGCGAAACCCACGAAATCATCGCCGCCATCCGCAATGTGCCGATCGACGAGTCGGGCGTCGAAAACGTGTTCCAAACCGTGACCTGGTGCTCGATGCGCTACCAGCGGCAGCGCCAAGCCGAGCACCGCCGCGAGATCTTCGTGATTTGGACCGACGAATCGGGCAACGATTACGACCATCTCGAAAACGCCGTGAGTTTTTGCCGCAACAACGCGGTTCCGGTGTACGTCGTCGGGCCGTCGTCGATGTTCGGCAAACAGCGGGGGACCGTGGCCTACAAGCACACGGACGGCAAAGTCTATAACTTGCCCATCGATCGCGGCCCCGACTCGGTGCGCGACGAGCGGTTGAATCTGCCTTATTGGTTCGACGGCAGCCAGTACGAATCGCTGCATGCGGGCCTCGGCCCGTTCGCGCTGACGCGGCTGGTGAACGAGACGGGCGGCGCCTATTTCATCATGGACCACGCGGCAGACCGTTCGCCCTTCGCCATCGACGTGATGCACCGTTACGTGCCCGAATACGATCCGCCGGCCGCCTACGTGCGCGAAGCGCTGGCCAGCCCGGTGCGCCGGGCCGTGTTGGCTGCCGTCGATATCACGAAGCAGCGCAAGTTGAAAGGCACGCCGCGGCTGACCTTCGCCCCAACCGGCAAGACCTTCTTCAATGAGTTGCGAGAGGCCCAGGAAACCGTGGCCTACAACGCGCCGACGATCCAGCAGGCCCTGGCCGCGTTCGACTCGCGGAAACTGGAAGAGGCATACGCCAAAGAGCCCTCGCCCCGCTGGCGCGCCTGGTACGATCTGACCTACGGCCGGCTGCTGGCGATGTACGTCCGCTGCAACGAATACAACTGGGCCTGCGCCGTGATGAAGGGCAAGGGCGCCGATTTCGTGGATCAGAAATCGAACCGCTGGCAATTCCGCCCCGATCCGGCCACCCATTTCGGCAGCCAGAGCGAGAAGATGTCGAAGGAGGCGACGCGGTTGCTCTCGCGGTGCGTGAATGAAAACCCCGGCACGCCGTGGGCCTTGCTGGCCCAGCGCGAGTTGGCGCAGCCGCTGGGCTTCAAGGTGGTCGAAGCTTACGTGGCGCCTCCGCCTCCGCCGCCGAAACCAAAGCCCGGCGCCGCCAAGCCGGTAAAGCCGCCGCCCCCGCCGCCGCCGTCCAACGCGCGGCGTCGCGAAGAGGTCCGTAAGTTGCCGCGGCCGGTGGAAGTTCCGCTGCCGAAACTCTAGTCGTTGCGGCGGAGAGCCTCCCGATGCCGCGCATCGACAGCGGTCTGTCTTACCAACTCGCTTATCGCCAGCGGTTCAGCCGCGTTTGCCGTTTGTTCGGCTGCGCGGCGTTTGTCGCCGGCGCGATGTCGATGTCGGTCCCCTGGCTTTTGCCCGACGCAGATGCCTCGGCGTCGGCGATGCGCGCCAGCCTGTCGTTCGGCGTCGTGGCGGCCGCGCTCGGCGTTGCGCTGCTCTTTGGTCGCCGCGGCAAGGTGTTCGACAAGCAGGAAGGCACGCTCACGTTTTGGTGGGGCGTCCTGCGACCCTGGCGCCAGACGGTGTACGAGTTGTCGGATTTCACCATGCTGGCGATCTGCCCGAACCGGCTTGCGGAACCGACGCGATGGCAGATCGCGCTCGATACGGCGAATGGCGAACGGCTGACGATCTTCGAACTCGCGCGCGAAGCGGCGGCCCGCATCGCCGTCGCGGAAATCGCCGGCTTTCTCGGTTTGCCGGCGATCGTGCTTGCCCCGGCGCCGCAGGACGACGGCGCCGCCGCAGTCGATGAGCCTGCCTCGCCGCATTCGCCTCCGTCGCCTGCGATACGCGAAATCGCCGGGGCCGATGCCGAAACGGCCCCGGTCGAAAAGGCCGCCTCGCCGTAAAGAGCGGCCTTCTTTTCCTTCCTCGCCGGGAAGCCGATCCAGCGGGCCTCGCGGCTTCGTGCCAGAAAAGCCCCCCGACGGGCCAAGAACCTGCCCTCGGCGTCACAATCCGACCTAACACTACCTATTTTATCCAGATTACCCTTCAAAGTTTATTGCGGCCGTTGTAACGGCTGATTAAGCTCGAATCTACTGATTCAGTCAGGCAAGTCGCTGGTCAGTGGGAACAGACACTGACATTCTTTTTGGCTGGCCGGAGGGCAAAGTCTCCGCTAGCCCCATTTCCGAGGGAGATACTATGATTTGGCGGCGCCGCGCGCGGCGAGGCAATCGGAAGCTTCGTCAATCTGGCCCGAAGGCGCAAGGACGTTTTTCGCTCGAACGGCTCGAAGACCGGCAGCTTCTCACGGCCTCCGGCTATCAGCAGGTGAATCTGGTCAGCGATCAGGCCGGCGCCGCGCTCGTCCAGGATCCGAACCTCGTCAATCCGTACGGCATCGCCTTAGCCAACGGCAGCGGCGACATCTGGGTCGCCAACGCCGGCAGCAATACGCTGACTCGGTACAACGGCGGCGTCGCCGGCTCGGCGTTCGCCCAAGATCCGCTGACGGTTTCCGCGCCCAGCGGCGTGCAGGGGCCGACGGGGATCGTGTGGGATTCGACCAACGCGTTCATCTTCAACCAGCAAAACCCGGCGCCGTTCCTCTTCGCCTCGCAGAATGGCCAGATCTCGCTGGTCCCGTCGCTGACGGCGAGCCAGGCCGCCGCGGGCACGAGCGCCGCGGCGAATTCCTTCTATACGGGATTGGCCCTGGTCGTCAACGGCGCCGCGACGAACCTTTACGCCGCCAACTTCGAGGCCGGGACCATCGACGGCTTCAATCAAAACTTGGCGGCGATTGCCGCCAGCGGCGCGTTCGTCGATCCGAACCTGCCGAGTGGCTACTCGCCGTACAACATCCAGGTGCTTTCGGTCGGCGGAACGCCGTTGGTGTTCGTGACGTACGCCCAGCAAGACCCGAACAACCACCAAAACATCGTTCCCGGCGCAGGCCATGGCTTGATCGACGTGTATGGCGTCGACGGCTCGTTCAAAGCCGAATTGATCACGCCCAGCGAGGGGCACATCGATGCCCCGTGGGGCTTGGCGATGGCCCCGTCCGGCAGTACTTTCGGCGATTTGGCGGGCGACTTGCTCGTGGCCAATGCGGACGGCACGATTTCGGCCTACAGCGTCAACAACACCGGCGGCACGCTTAGCCAGAGCTTCGTCAGCACGCTCAATGATTCCAGCGGCGCCGCAATCCACATCGACGGTCTTCACGGCCTGGCGTTCGGCAACGGGGCTTCGGCCGGCGATGCTACGACGCTGTTCTTCTCCGCGGCTCCCAATAGCGGAACCCACGGCCTGTTGGGCGAGTTGGTCAACGCCTTCGACAATCCGATCGCCGCCCAAGGCGCCAACATCACGGCCACCGGAGGCGTCGCCTTTAGCGGCGCCGTGGCGGCGTTCACTCCGCAGGCCGCCCTGGCCGGCGATACCTTCACGGCCACGATTCATTGGGGCGACGGCACGAGCGACACGGTAACCCCCGCGCCGAATGGCAGCGGTGGGTTTCTCGTCAACGGCTCGCACACGTATACTCAACTGGGCAGTGTCACGCCGCTGACCGTTGATATCGTCGATACTTCGACGGCGAGCGCCACCGCTTCGACGACCGGCTCGGCCGTGGTCATCGACGCCCATATCAACGCCACGGCCGTCGCCGTTTCGACGACCGAAGGCGTCGCGTTGACCTCAGTCCCGGTGGCGACCTTCACCGATTCCGGAGGCCAGGCCTCGACGGCGTTCACGGCCACGATCGATTGGGGCGACGGCACGACGGTTGATGGCGGATCGGTCACCGGATCGAATGGAACGTTCACCGTCACCGGCTCGCACACCTATGCCACGCAAGGCACGTTCAATGCCCTGACGGTGCGGATCTCCGAGGGGGCCGCCACGCCGACGCCGGTCGCGGTCACGGGAACGGCCACGGTCGCCGACTCCGATACGCTCGTCGCGACCGGTTCGCCCGTTTCGGCTACCGAGGCTACGACGTTTTCTGGGCAGGTGGCGACGTTCACCGACACGTATACCGTGACGCCGGCCGCCAGCTTTGCGGCCACGATCGACTGGGGCGACGGCACGAGTTCGACGGGCAGCGAAGTGACGGTGACGGGCGCCAGCGGCGCGTTCACGGTCTCCGGCTCGCACGTTTACGCCCACCAAAGCTCGCAGACGATCTCGGTCTCGATCTCCGAAACCGGCGATGGGGCCACGGCCTCGGCGAGCGCGACGACGACGGCGACGGTCGCCGACGGCGACGCATTCACGCCGACGGGCGTCACCATCGACACGACCGCCGGGGTCGCTTTCTCCGGCGTCGTGGCGACTTTCACCGACATCAACGCGACGACGCTTTCCAACGAGTTGTCGGCGACGATCGATTGGGGCGACGGCAGCACAGTCGAAGCCGGTACGGTCAGCGGGTCGAACGGAACGTTCAGCGTGACCGGCGCTCACACCTACGCCGCGTTCGGCGGCCCCGATTCAGTCACGGTCGTCTTGCAGGAAAACTCGCCCGGCACCGCCTCGGCGACCGCCGCCAGCACCGCCCTGATCGCTGATCCGAACCTGGTCGGATCGCCGGCCACGCTTTCGGCGACCGAAGGGGTGGCGATTCCGACCACGACGACGGTGGCCACGTTCACCGACTCAAACAACAGCGCTACGGCCGCCGACTTCACCGCCACGATCGACTGGGGCGATGGTACGAGCAGCGCGGCAGGCTCCGTTTCGGGCGGCAGCGGCTCGTTCACGATCACGGGCGGCCACACCTACGCTCATAGCGGCCACTATGCAGTCTCCGTGGCGGTCTTTGAAACGGCGACGCCCAGTTCGCCGGCGACCGTCGTCGACAGCACCGCCACCGCCGTCGGCGCCGCGATTCAGGTCACCGCCACTCCGATCGGCGTCACCGAAGGCTCGACGGGGGCCTTCACCAACAAGCAAGTCGCCACCTTCACCGACGCCGACGCCAGTTTGCTGAGCACCGACTTCACCGCCACCATCGACTGGGGCGATGGCACGAGTTCGACGGGAAGTATTACGGGCAGTAACGGAACCTTCACGGTCACCGGCGGCCATGAGTACGCCCAAGAACATCCCGGAACCCACGCCCTGACGATGACGGTGACCATTGCCGAAAGCTCCACGCTGGGCACGACGGCTTCGGCCACGGCTGCGGCCACGGTCGCCGAAGGCGATACTTTGACGAGTCCGAATGGCGCGGCGCTGACGACCACCGAAGGCTCGACGTTCAGCGGCGCCGTGGCGATCTTCACCGATTCCAACTTGGACGCGATTCCGGCCGGCTTCACCGCCGTCATCAATTGGGGCGACGGCGGAACCGACGCGGGTTCGGTCACAGGCGGCAGCGGCACGTTCACCGTCAGCGGCAGCCATACCTATGCCAATGATGGATTCTTTACCTTGACGGTGAATCTGGTCGATGTCTCTCCTGGCACGGCCGAGGGCGTCGCCAACGGCACGGCTACCGTCA
>DATNEC010000691.1:0-4094 GCA_035606815.1 Pirellulales bacterium | reverse complement strand
GGCTCTTCGTGGCCGGGATGCGGGGAGAGGCGCCGGCAGTCTGCTCTCGCGCGGTCCAAGCCAGTTTTCATCGCCGCATCCTTTCGCTCACCCAATATCGGCTTCACACTGGGGCGAGCTTGAGGATTGTGCGGTGGTTGTCGCTTTTCGCGGAGCGGAAAGCGACTTTGGTTGCGGCTGAAGGCCGCAATGGGTAATCCGCGGCTAATCGTTCAGTTCGTTCACCTTGCCCGAGGGCATTTCCACCTTGGCCCAAAAGACGTGTTGGCGGTCGGCGCGGCTGCGAGCGTCTTCGAGCAAGACCGGCAGATCCGCCTCCACGCTGGCGCCGGCCAAAGGCGCCGTGCGGCCGTTGACCGAGATGCGGATTTTTTGATTGAACTTGATCGTTTCGGGCGAGAGCCAGATCGTCACCTTCTTGGCGCCGCTGGTGACGTTGATGCCGTTGTTCGCGTTCAGCACCGCCTCGGTTTGCGCGGCGCGGTAATTCTTCGGCGGCGGCCAGTCGTCGGGATCGACCATCGTCTTGGCGGGGAAATCGTCGCATTCGACCCACCAGAAGTAATTGTCCCAGGGACGCATGCTGCGGCAGAGAAACTTCCGCGGAAAGAAATCGCGGTGATAGCGGTTCGCCCAGTCGAACAACCGCTGGATTTCGTCGGAAAAATTCTCGTGTCCGCGGCCCTGATACTCGGAGAGCGTGAAGTTGAAGCCGTGCGAGAGATAGCGGTCGAGATGCTTCGAGTTGACGACCGACTTATCGCCGTCCAACTGTCCCTGCACGAGATACGACGGCACAAACTCCGCGTTCTCCCAAAGCAGGTGAATGTATTTGTCGCTGCGGGCCACGATCGGCATGATGCCGGCCCACAGGTCGGGGTGCGCCAGGCCGATGTCCCACGTCGCGTCGCCGCCCATCGAATGGCCGCTGAGGAAAACGCGATCGGTGTCGATGGCGAACCGCCGGCATGCGTCGCGCAGCGAGTTGAGCACGGCCCCATGTTCGGCCGCCGAATAGCGGTATTCGATCTGGCCCTCGGCGCCCCACGCCGGCGCGATCACGATGTAGCCGAAGCGCGTGGCCTGGCCCTGCCGGGCGCCGTCGGGGCCGCGCGCGCCGGCCCACCAATCGATTTGATGTTCCGGCGCGGTGCCGGCGCCGTGCAAGGTGACGATCGTCGGATAGAGCCGGTGCGGATCGTATTCGGGCGGCAGTTGCACGTAATACTTCAGCGGCGCGTCGCCCGACAAGCCGGGCGCCTCGAGTTCGTAAAAGCCGGGCGTTTCCTGCGGCGGATCCTCGGTCGCGAGCGGCGGCGTCATGTAACGCAACAGCTTGGCCACCAGGTCGGGCGTGGCGGCTTCTTGCGTGGCGAACTGCGCCAGAATCTGGCGTCGCTTCAGCTTGATCGGCTCGGCCAAATACTGCTGCACCAAGGCGCGGGTTTCGACCAGCGACAGCGCCACCGGCAGCTTGCGCAGCGAGTCGTTGCCGCCGATCAGCCAGCCGCTGATGGCCAGCGCCAGCTTTTCATCCGGCGGCATCGCGGCGCCGGCGCGAAACTGCCAAAAAGCGCTCATGCGGTCGAGACTGTTGAGGTTCAGTTCGCGGAACATCTCGTCGCGAATCGGCTTGATGCGGGCCTTCAGGCCGGCGTCGTTCAACAGCGCGACTTCGGCGTCGAACAGCTTCTGGATTTCGACGCCCTGGTCGAAGTTGGCGCGGTACTCGTCGAGTTCTTGCTGCACGGCCTTGAGCGTTTCGCCCGCGACGCCGTCGGTGGGAAAGGCGCCGAGCAGCCGCATCGCCAGCATGTGCTGGCCGGCCGCGGCGCGGACGTTGATTTCGGCCAGCGCGCGGCGCGCAAACGCCTGCTTCAGCTCGCGGACGGTCGGCTCGAATTGGGCCTTGTGCTCGGGGAAGTCGGTGCGAATCCGCTCCAACTCTTCGAGCGCGTCTTGATACCGCTCGCTTTGCAGGAACAGCCGCACCAGCTTCAGCCGATGCTCGACCTTCTTGGGGTCGATCTGCTTATAGAGAATGCTGCGCAGCGTGTCGGGCGGAATCGAGCTGGTGGCGATGCGCATGTCCCAAATCATGTTCCGGCCTTGCACCTGGAGCGCTTCGACTTTGGTCCAAGTCGGCCAGATTTCGGTGATGCCCTGGACGACGGGCAGCGGTCCTTGGTTGAAGTTCATTTGGATGATGCGGCGGCCAAATCCGTCGAACGGATCGATCCGCAGCATCGGCCCGAGCTGCGCCACCTTGCCGCCCAGGTGGGCGACGTGCTGGCGGACCTTGAAATGCTCGATGAGTTCGCCGGCGTCGCCCGGAGCGGCTTCGAGGACTTGCTGTTTCGGCACGAAGATTCGCGTCAGGTCGTTATCGATCAGCACGATCGGCTGCACCTGCGGGGCGCCGTTGGCCGGCGCGGCGCCGGGCTTCGGCGCCAGCGTGATGAGCCTCACGATTTTGCCTTCGATCACGCGGCCGTCTTTGTGCATGACCTTGTCGGCCCGCAAAGAACCGGCGCCGGCGATCGCGGCCGCGGCGACGACGGCGAAGCAGGCCGCTTGCCGAATGATGGACCGTTTCGGTCTGGACATGAAGGCCTCCTCGGATGTGCCCTTTCATTTTCCCCTGCGATTGTCGTAAGTCAATGTAAAACAGGGCTTTTTGCCGCGCTCCCCGGCCATTGACAGCCTGGCCGCCAGCCGCGAAAGTAGCTGCTTTGGGCAAGTTGTGACGGGACCATTCGTGATTTCGAAATCGACCATCGCGCGACTCCTGGCCGCCGTCGTGCTGCTGCCGATCGCGATTGTGCTGGTCGTAGGCGTGGGCGGGTTGCTGGCGGCGATGCAGGATGCGGCGGGCGCGGCTGTTTTACAGCGCACCGCGCTTGGCTTGGGAGTCGTCTGGGTTTTCGCCGCCATTTGCCTGCTGCTGGCCGTGGCGGCCGACTCGCTTCGCGAAACCAAAGACCCGCCTCCCTAGCCCTGATTGCGGCTGCGGGTTAGCCTAAAGGGGCGGGGTCTCGCTCGTCCGTTCAGCAGTTCTGCCGATGCCGGTCCAATTCGTTTGCCAACAGTGCCGCAAGCGCCTCAGCGTCTCGCACCGCAAGCAGGGCGCGGTCGTCAACTGTCCGAACTGCGGGCAGCCGAACGTCGTGCCCGAGGAGCAAGCCGCATTACCGAGCGCCGCGTTGCCGAGCGCCGCGTTGCCGAGCGCCGCGTTGCCGAGCGCCGCGTTGCCGAGCGCCGCGTTGCCGAGCGCCGCGCTGCCGAGCGCCGCCATGGCGGCCGCGGCGCAGCAGGGCACGAACTATCCGGCCATTCCGGAAGTGGTCGTGTTCGACGACGTGCCCGAGTTGATCGCCGAGCAGCAGCGAGTCGCGCCGCCGCCCGCGGAATCGCCGAGCCGCGTTGCAGCGAACGGAGTCACGAAGAGCAGTTCGCCGGCGAGCAAGACCCTGGCCAACAAGCTTCCGCCGAATCCGCCCCCGGCGCCGCCGGGCTTGGCCGGTCCGGCATCGTCGTCGAGCGTCTGGTCGTCGCCGGTCGCGCCGCAAACGGCCGTGCAGACGCCGCCGGGCGCCAGCCAGGTGGCGGCGAGGCTGAAGCCCCGTCCCGAGGACGCGCTGCTGTTGATCAGCCGCCGGGCCGTGTATGCCTTGGCCGGCTTGCTGTTGGGCATAGCATTGTTCGCGTTTCTGGCCGGGTTTCTGATTGGTCGCGGCGGCCGCGCGGTGGAGCGCGACCCGGCCCAGTCTGGCGAGACCGCCCAAGGCGATCCGGTCGCGTTGGAAGGGAGCGTGATTTATTCGACGGCGCCGGGGAACTACCAAGGCGACGCCAACTCCGTCGCGATCGCCGTGCCCGCCGATAAGCCGCCGCCGCAAAAGCTGCCGATCGCGGGGCTGCGGGCGACCGACGCCGACGAATCGCTGGCGGCCTCGGCCGGCGCGACATTGCGCGCCCAGGGCGGGGCGCTGGCGAGGGCGAACTCAGCGGGCGATTTTCAGTTGGTCGTGCCCCATCCCGGAGATTTTCACCTACTGCTCGTCTCGCGCCACGCGAAGCGCCCCGCCGGAACC
>DATNEC010000690.1:0-3620 GCA_035606815.1 Pirellulales bacterium | reverse complement strand
CGTTCGCCGCCGAGACGATCACTCCAGGCTTGCTGGCCCAGCACTTGGCCGGCCAGTTGGAGAAGCTTCCCGATGCCGTGAGCTCAATGGTTTGCCCTCGCTATCCGCCGGCGGGAAACAAATGGTTCGCCGTCGGCGGCCCGGCGAAAGCCGCGGCGGGAATGCCGGCGAGAGCGAGAAAGATGAGGAATCGCATGGCGACTATTTCGCGGCGGCCGCGGCCGCCGGCGGAGTGGCGGGCTGCAAGCCGGGCGCCGCCTTGAACGTGGCGACGGCCGCGCCGTCGTCGAGGTTCCAAACGCGCACTTCGCCGTCGAAGCTGCCGGTCGCCAAACGCTTGGTCGCCTCGTTCACGGCCAGGCAGTAAACCCAATCGGTATGGCCGTTGAAGCTGCGCACCTGGGCGCGGTCGGCCGTTTTGTGCTGGCGGGCCGTCTTGTCGGCGGAGCAGCTATAGACCATGTCGCCCAGCACCAGCACCTTGAACACGTCGCCGCCGAAGCCGCCGATATCGGCCGTCTTGGCGCCGTCGGCCGGCTTCCACAGGTGAATTTGCCGGTTGCCGCCGCCGCTGTAGATCAGCGCGCCGTCGGGGCTAAACGAAACGCTGTAGACCGCTTCGCCGTGGCCGGGGAAGGTGGCCAGCGAATCGCCGGTCGCCGCGTCGAAGACCTTCGAGGTCTTGTCGCGGCTGGCCGAAGCGAGCCGCGTGCCGTCGTGGTTCCAGGCGATATCGACGACCCAGTCGGCATGGTCTTCGATTAGCTTGTCTTGGGCGCCGCTCGCCACGTCGAAGATGCGGATCGAGCGGTCGGCCGAACAGGCGGCCAACTTCGTGCCCGCCGGATTGAACGCCACGTCGAACGCTTCTTGCGAGAAGGCGCCGAGATCTTTGACCACGGCGCCCGAGTTGGGGTCGAACAGCTTGACCTCGCCCGAAATGCCGGGAGTGCCGCTGGCGGCGGCCAGCAACGTGCCTTCTTTGTTGTAGGCCAGGCCGTAGGTGCGTTGATCGACGTTGCCGATACGGCGGATGAGCGCGCCGGTGGCAGGATTCCAGATGGTGATTTCGTGGTAGCCGCCGACGGCCAATTCCTGGCCATCGGGACGGAAGGCCAGCGCGGTGATCGGCATCGTCGTGCGGTAGGCCTGCGGCGCCGCCGGATGCGGTCCCTTGGGCACGAGCGAGGCCATCGCGGCGTTGGCATCCGGGCCGTCGAACTTGGCGCCTTCTTCGATCCAGCGCTTGATCAGGGCGATCTGTTCGGCCGCCAGCGGGTCGGCATCTTTGGGCATTCGCTCGTCTTTGTCTTGCGAGCTGACGAGCCGGAAGATTTCGCTCTCGTCAAGCTTCATCGGCGTCGCAGGGGCCGCGGCCGAATCGCCCGGCTTCATCAAGGCGGTGAAGTTGATGAGTTGGTAGCCGCCCTTCGGATCGGTCTGGCCGTGGCAGGCCTGACACTTCTTCAGCAGGATCGGGGCGACGTCCTTGGCAAAGCTGACGGGGGCAGGGGCCGCCGCGGCTTGCTCCTGGGCCAAAGCGGCCGATTGGCAGACGGCGGACGAGAGCAGGAAAGCCCAGAACAGAAAAGCAGAGAGCAGAACTCGATCAATCAACTTACGCATGGCGTGAGTACCGTGGCGGGTTTCGTGTCTGGCGAGCGGCCGGCGTGAGCCGGCTGTTTCCGGAGGCGGTCTAATCGGAGGCATCCAACCCAGAGCCGCCCAACCGGAGGCTCACGCCTCCGGCTCGCCAGTTCCGGGGTTTTCAAAGCATTAATGTTGAAACAAAAACTCGTTGGCGTTGAGCAAGGCCCAGCAGACGTCTTCCAGCCCGCGAACCTGATCGCCGCTGGCCGTGATGTGGTTCACGGCGGCGGTCATCTCCGGCTCGCTGGGCGGACGGGCGAACGCGGCCAAATACAATTCGCCAATGATCTCTTGATTGTTCTTGCCCGCCTTGAGCAGCGTGCGCAGGCGGTTGTTCTCGTCGCGCACCTTGCCATGCACCAGCGGGCCGTTGATCATCTGCAAAGCCTGCGACAGGTTCGATTCGCTCGACCGCTCGCACTGGCAGGCGGTTTCGCGCGCCGGCTGGCCGAAGACCTTCAGGAAGTAATTATCGACGTCGGGGCTGGGCAATTGCGTGGCCCGCGTGCCGGCCGGCAAGCCGGCGTATTTCTCGGGCACGCTGGTCACCTGGCAGATCGCGTCGAGCAGTTGCTCGGCCGAGAGCAGCCGGGTGCGCGAGTGCGAAAAGTATTTCGTGTCGGCCTTGTTGAAATCGTTTTTGCGCGAGCTGAGCTGATAGGTGCGGCTGTTGAGGATCATCCGCAGGACGTGCTTGCGATCGTAGCCGTGCTCGACGAAATCCTTCGCCAGCGCATCGAGCAAGGCGGCGCTGGAGGGCGGGTTCGAGTCGCGGAAGTCGTCCACCGGTTCGACCACCCCGCGGCCGAGCAAATGCCCCCACAGGCGGTTGACTTCGACCTTGGCGAAGAACGGATTGTCGGGCTTGACCAGCCAATCGGCGAACGCCTTGCGGCGGTCGTCCTCGCCGGGTAATTCGGCGTCGCCGGTCAGCGGGAGCCAGGGCTTCATCTGCTTGCCAGTGCGCGGCTGCGTCACTTCGCCGGCCCGCGCCACCCACACCACCAGTTCATCCGGCTCGGCGCTCGGCTTGCGCTGCACGCGGTTGAAGAAGGCCCCAATGCCGTAGTAGTTGTCTTGCGTCCAGCGCTCGAAGGGGTGGTTGTGGCACTTGGCGCATTGAATGCGAATGCCGAGAAACAACTGCGAGGTCGTCTCGGTGCAATCGTTGGTGTCGGTCGCCGTGCGGAAGAAGTTCGCCGGAGGATTCTTGAACGTGCTGCCGTCGGCCGTCAGCAGTTCGCGAGCGAACTGGTCGTAAGGCAGGTTCGTGCGCAAGGCGTGAACGATCCAACGATAGAACTTGGGCACTCCCGAGGCCGTCACCTTGTTGTTGCGCAGCCGCAGCAAGTCGCTCCACTTGAGCGCCCAGAAGTCGGCATATTCAGGCCGTTCGAGCAGGGCGTCGATCAGCTTGGCCCGCTTCTGCGCGTCTTGATTGGTCAGATATGCCTGCACTTCGGCGGTCGTCGGCAACTCGCCGATCACGTCAAGGTACGTGCGACGAATGAATTCCTCGTCCGTGCAGAGATCGGAAGGCAGGATTTGCAACTGCCGCAACTTCTCGAACACGAATTTGTCGACGTAGTTCTGCTCGGGCGGGTTGTTCCACTGGAAGCCCGGAACCTCCTTGAGGAACATCATGTAGGCCGTTTCGATCTTCTCCAGGTAGCGGACCAGAATGGCCGCCTCGCCGCGGTCCTGGCCGACGACCAAGCCGGTCTCGTCGACCGTGGCCACCCCTTCATCCGAGCTGGAGAAGGCGGCCAGCGACGTGATGTCGCGCACCGTGCCGTCGGAAAAATGTCCGAGCACGACCATTTGCTGCGTGTGGGCCGGGCGGTGCAAGATTCGCTGCCGCGGATAAATCTCGACCTTGACGCAGGTCGGCGCATCGGCCGCATCGACCTGGCAGCCTTGGGCGATCCAGTCGCGAAGGATCGCATAGCTCGGGTCGCTTTTCTTCAGCC
>DATNEC010000687.1:0-15300 GCA_035606815.1 Pirellulales bacterium | reverse complement strand
GCAATTGGCCGCCGCGGTCGATCGCACCTTGGCCGGCGTCATGCGGCCGATCGAAGGCAAGTTGACCGCGGCCTACGCCGAAATCGATCTCCCTTTCGAGCGGCTGCCGACGCAAGCCGAGTTGGAACAGCAGGCCGCTTCGAGCAACAAATTCGAAGCGCAGCGGGCCAAGATGCTACTCGACAAGATCGCCGCCGGCAAGCCGCTACGGCCGAACTATCCGTATCCGGTGCAAACCTGGCGGCTGGGCGACGAACTGTTGTTCGTCACGCTCGGCGGCGAGGTGGTGGTCGATTACGCGTTGCGGCTGAAGGCCGAGCTGGGCCGCGAACGGACCTGGGTCGCCGGCTACGCGAACGACGTGATGGCCTACATTCCCTCGCGGCGCGTGTTGACGGAAGGCGGTTACGAAGGCGGCGGGGCGATGGTCTACTACGGCCAGCCATCGATCTGGGCGCCGCCGGTCGAAGAGTTGATCGTCAAACAGGTCCACGAGCAGGCCAAAGTGGGCGGCGGACAGTAAATTGAAGCCACTCACTCGAACTCAAACACCTGCTGAATCCTCGGCCGCCCGTATTCAGCATCGCCGGTGAGTATCTGCAAGTTCGGCAGCGGCCAGGTCTCGCCGGGGCTGTGTGTGTGGCCGCAGAGCACGGTCAACCGGCGGTCGGGCCGCTTGCGCACGATTTCGACGAGCGCCTGCCCGAGCGCCAGGCAGGTGAAGTGCGGGAGCCACTCATCGTTGGAGATCTGCCCCTGATACCAACAGGCCTCGCGCAGCGGGGGCACGTGCGTCAGGAAAATCACGTGCGGCCAGCGATCCAGGGCCGCCGGCAGCACGCCCCGCGCATGCTCGGCCGCCGCATCGCCCAGGGCCTTCAATAAGGGCCAGCGCGCCGCCTTGCCGACGGCCGCCAGTTCTTCGATCAGCCGGTAATCGTTCATCATCACCAGCGAGCGCTCGTAGTCGCCCAGCCGCGCATCGGCCCAGCCGTCGACGCCGCACAGCCCGACGGCCGGCGTCAGTTCGATTGCGTCAGCCGAAGTCAGGTAGGTCAAATGAGGCGCCGCGGCGCAAACCCGCTCGACGTCCTTGCGGACCTGGCGGATGGAGCCGAAATAGAAATCGTGATTGCCCAGCACGAAATACACCGGGCAGGTCCAGGCCGCGGCGATCCGTTCCAGTTGCCGAGCCAACTCCGGCGCCTCGGCGATGTCCCCGCCGATCAGCACGGTCTCGGGCCGCGCGGCGGCCACGTTATCGAAGAACTTGCGCGATTCCTCGGCCGAAAGAAAGTTGAGATGGATGTCGGTCAGCCAGGCGACGCGCTTCATGTTCGGCCTGGTCCCGCGGGAACCCACTCGGCGATCAGCCGACGCTCGTGGCAATGCGGGCACTGCACGTCGTTGAATTGCTGGCCGCACTCGGGGCACGTCGCCTGGTAGGCGAAGATGTCGAACTTCGTGCGGCAGTGCCCGCAGGTCCAGAAATTGCCGTAGGGGGGCGGCGTCTTGCAGGCCGGGCAAGCCAAATCCTCGTGCCGCGGTCCGCCGACCATCCGCGAGAGCGTGCGGGCCTGCTGAAAGCCGACCCAGCAGCGCGTGGCGATGAAGATTGACACCAACAGGAACCACAGATTGTATCTCCAGATCGACAGCCCGATCAGCCCCAGGCCGGCAATCAGGCCGAGCGCGCTGACCACGTACAGGCTGTTCGCCCGGCCCAGCACGAACCACAACAGCGATTGCAGGATTTGTCCGCCGTCGAGCGGGTAAATCGGCAGCATGTTGAAGATCAACAAGCCCGCGTTGATCCAGGCGATGTTGAACAAGAACAATGCCGCGTCGGACGTGTTTTTGTCCAAGCCGGCCCGAGCGGCGAGTAGATACGCCCCGACGGTGACCGGCACGAGCGCCACGTTCACCAGCGGGCCGGCTGCGATGCTCCACAGCACCGCCCCCGGCCGCGGCGGCGGGCTGACATAGGCCACGCCGCCCAAGGGCCAAAGCATGATCTGGTCGGCCTTTCCGCCGACTTGCCGGCAGGCCAGCGCATGGCCGAACTCGTGCAATGTCACGATGCCGAACAGCGCCAGGTATTCGACGACGTTCCAAACTTGCGACGTGTAGGCGTTGGGCCGGTTGTTGATTTCGAAGTACGCCACCAGCAACCAGGTCCAATGCAGGAACAGGTCGATCCCGGCGATGCGGCCCAGCCGAAAGGCGCCGCTTTTGGTTTGTGCCATGCGAGACCGCTTATTTCTTTTCGATCGCGTACAAGAACTTCTTGCCGCGAAGGTACATCCGTCCGTTGGAAATCGCCGGAGAGGCGGTCGTGTCGTCGTCCAATTGGTTTTCGGACAGCTTGTCGTAGCGGTCGTTGGCGGCGACGACCGTCGTCAACCCGTGCAGATTGAGAAAATAGATCCGCCCCTCGGCCGCCACGGGCGAGGCCTTGTAGTCGCCCGGCAGGCGTTTCTTCCATTGAGCGTGGCCACTATGAGCGTCGTAGCACTTGGCCACGCCGTTGTCGGAGATGGTGAACAGCAGATCGCGCCACAGCACCGGGCAGCAACTGTCGGGCGTGGCCTCCGTCTCTTTCCAAACCACCTCGCGGCGCGTCAATTCGCCTTCACCGCCGACTTTCACTGCCAGCAAATCCTTGCGCATGCCTTGCGTGACGAAGGCCATCTCGTGGCCGACGGTCGGGCCAGTGATCGTCCGCCCGCCGATGATCCCCGGCAGAAACCAAAGCTGCCGGCCCGTCCGCGGGTCGTAAGCGTCGAGCTGGTTGCCGCCCATCACCAGCAGTTCTGCGCGCTCGCCGGTTTGGTAGACGAGCGGCGTGGTGTACGAATCGCCCTCTTCGGCCTTGGCCCCGGTCATGCGGTTCGATTTCCATTTCTCTTTGCCGGTCCGCTTGTCGTGGGCCACCAGGTAGCTCGGCGCCGGCTTGTCGGAGAGATCGGCCAGCGAATCTTGCATGCAGACCGAAATCACCAGATCGCCGAACAGCACCGGGCTGTTGGCGTGGCCCCACCAGATCGTGTAGGCGCCGTATTCGGTTTGCAGGTTGTGGCGCCACAATTCCTCGCCTTCGAAATTGAAGGCCGCCAGCTCGCCGTCGCCGAAATGCGCCACCACCACTTCGCCGTCGGTCGCGGGCGAGGGGCTGGCGTTGTTGTGCAACTGGTGAAACTTTTGTTCCGTGCGCGGCTTGCTCGTCCGCGGAGTCTCCGCCGTCCCGACTTGCCGCGACCAAACGGTGGCGCCCTTCGCCCGGTCGAGCCGCAACAAGAGCAGCTTGTCGTCCTGCTGCGTGGTGACGAAGATCGCATCGCTCCAAATGGCCGGCGTGCTGGCGCCCCATCCGGGCAGCTCGATCTTCCAGGCCAGCCCTCGGCCTTCGTTCCAGACCAGCGGCAGGCTTTGCTCTGCGCTGGTGCTATCGCCGCGCGGCCCGCGCCACTGCGGCCAGTTTTCGGCCCGTGCGGGGGAGAGGGCGGCGGCGCAGATCAAGCCGGCCAGCCAAATTGGCAAAGCAAAGAGATGCAGTCGCGTCATGACGCCGTCGCTAGGGGAGCGAATCCGGTAGGTTATGCTTCAGCATATCGCGGCGTAGCCGCAAACGAGAAAGTAGTGGCAGCAGCAAGCATAACCCGGCAGACGCCGATTTGCCATCGTGCGGACCCAATGGTTGCCCGCGCCGATCGTGCTCGATACGCTTGCGATTGCCGCTTGGTTCGGCGGAGCTTGTCGGAAGTCTTTGCAAGGAAATGGCCGAATGAACGAGCACGCGCCGATGACGGTCTGGTACAAAATCGACCCGCGGCGGGCTTCCGTGAATTTGCTCATGGCCGATTCGCCTAGCCTGTTCGTGATTTTAATGCGGATCGTCGGGTTCAAATTGTTGCGCATCAATCCGCCGCCCCTCGTTGGGATCCCGCTCGACCCGCAGTATCGGCCCATTGAACTGGAGCAGATTCCGGCCGCCGCCCAACGGGCTTTGATCGCCATAATCGATGAGTGCCGCAGGCATTCGTTTCAATTGGCGTACTGCCAAACTCTCGACTTTCTGGGCGACTCCGAAGGCTACGCGGCGAACTTGCTGCATGCCAGCGGCCGGATCCGAAGCACGGCGATTTGGACCCGCGTCGGGAGAACCGTCGAGTCCGGCTGCGCGTTCACCTCGCGAATGCGAGACGGCGCCATTTACAGCACGTCGAATCTGCGCCGCAGCAGCGACCTGCCGCGCGGCATCTACGCCTTGACCTACCCCGGCGCCTCGATCGGCGAGATGTTTTCAAACCACCAGAAGCTGCTTCAAAAGCTTGGCGAACAAGCGGCTGAATCGCTCACCGCCGAACAATTGCCGGCGGAATCAAAGGAGCTTCTTCGGCGCATCCGAGCATTTTCGCTTGCTCGCGGCGCTCTCAAGCCGATGACGCAGGCCGAGGTCGAACGCTTGACCATCGTCACTGCGGAATTGGTTCCCGAAGCGGGCGATTCGCCGTTTCGGTCGCCGCGCGAAGACAGGCCGGACGCGGCTCCCCGGTCATTGACGGTCTGGCGCTGGATCGGCAACGGCGCATGCTTCGGGTTCGTGTTGGGCGCGTTGGGGGGCTGGTTGTTCGGGCCGGAGAACCTGCCCCGCGAAAAGGATTGGCTGGTACGTCTGCTGGTTTTCGGCTGGATCTTGCTGCCGCCCGCGGTCGGCGCCGTCATGGGCTGGCTGGCTTGGCGACGCGTGGAGCGACGCACGGCGAGAACACCATTTTCAAGCTAAACGCTATTCTCAAGCTGATTGCGACCCCTTCGGGGTCAAGTTATCCGTGAATGCCAGCATTGCGGCCTTCACCCGCTCCGCTTCGCGCAGCCCTGAAAAATACGCCCCGTGGACCGTCGAGGGGAAACGGCGGTGGGTCGCTTCGCCGGCGAACAGCAGCCGCGCGCCGACCGGCTCGGCCAGGATGTCGTGATCTTCGCCCGTGGCGGCCACCGAGGCGTAAGAATACGAGCCGAGCGAAAAAGGATCCTGCCCCCAACGCGTCACGCGAACGTCGCTCGGCTCGGGGATGTCGTCGCCGAACATGGTCCGCAAGATGCGTTGCACGCCGGCCACGGCGTCCCGATCGGTTTGCCGTTCCAGCGCCCGCGCCTTGTCGCCGGCCACATGCACCGCCAGCGCGTTCTGCCCCGCGCCGGCGTAGAGGTTGACGATTTGCGCCAGTTCGCCGCCGCCGTCGCGCGCAGCGTAGCCCAAGAAGTGCGGCGCGGCAGGCCAGAACCGCCGCGGATAGTGGAGCACGATTTTATCGACCACGCCCATCCCCAGCCTGGCGATCGCCTCCCGCTTTCTGGCGGGCAAGTCGGGCGAGAATTGCACCCGCTCGGCCTTCAAAACGCCCAAAGGCAGCGTGACGATCGCCGCGTCGGCGGCATAGGTTTCGCCCGACGCCACGACGCGGACCCCCTCGTCGCCGTGTTCGATCCGCCGCACTTCGCGGCCCAAGCGGATCTCCAGCCCCGCGGCCATCCGCTCGACCAGGCGGT
This sequence comes from Pirellulales bacterium, assembly GCA_035606815.1. Taxonomy (GTDB): domain Bacteria; phylum Planctomycetota; class Planctomycetia; order Pirellulales; family JAICIG01; genus JAICIG01. The sequence continues at coordinate 9,747 of DATNEC010000687.1, read as the reverse complement.
CGTATCCGCCGACGACCAGCAGATCGTCCCATTCCATCTCGTAGTGCTCGTCGAAATGGTTCAGCGACAAATCGCGCAAATCGGCGCCATACTCGCACGCCTGCGTTGCCATGGCCCATTGCCAAACGCGGCGGCTCTGCCGTTCGAGCGGCCGACCGTTCAGACTGCGGGCCAGGCAATCGGCCACCGACGTGCGATCCGGCACGCCTTGCGATTGGGCCTTGAGGACCAAGCGCTCGAAGGCGTCGGTGATTCGCTCTACTCGATCCGAACGCAGCCGCCGGCCGTCGTAGTCATAGAGCGCGACCGACCCGAAATCGGTGTAGCGAGTCGGCACTCGCCATTGGCGCGCCAGAGCCGCCAGCGGGTTCAACTTTCGCAGCTCGATCCAGGAGGCGCCCAGATCGACGGGGCTCGTCCGCGAACGGTCGGTCCAAATCCTGCCGCCCAGGCGCTCGCGTCCCTCGAGCACCAGCACTTCGAAACCGGCCGCCGTCAGCGAGCGCGCCGCTGCTAGCCCGGCCATGCCGGCGCCGAGGATGAGGATTTTGCGTTGCGTGTGATGCGGCAAGGGGAAGGAGTGAGAGAGTGAGAGAGTGAGAGAGTGAGAGAGTGAGGAGTGAGAGAGTGAGAGAGTGAGGGAATAGAGAGTAGGGAGTGAGAGAGTAGGGGAGCGGAGAGTTGATGCGATGAAATGAACGTGGGAATTAGAGCCGCGCGAACGCCGCAAGCACCGCTTCCTTGCCGATGACGGGCGCCTGGCAGGCGAAGTTCTCGCAGACGTAGAGGGCCGGACCGGAAGCAGAAGAAGTTTTGCCGGCGAATAGCTCGTCGAGCGCGGCGGCATGGCCCCGCGCGGGCCGGGCCGCCAACACCCGGTTGGGCATGTAGCGGCGGTGCAAGTCGGTCAGGAGTTCGCTCATTGCCGGATCGCCCTCGGCGCCCATCACGACCAGTTCGGGAGTCGGGCCAAGTTGGAAGTCGAGCGCAATCAGCATCTGGCCGGCGGCCGTCGGATGGCGCTCCATGAGCGAGGTGAACGACTGCAAAACGAGTTGGCCCGCCGAGAGATAGTCGGCGCGGCCGCAGAGCTTGCCCAGCCTGAGCAGCAGCGTCGTGGCCAAGGCGTTTCCGCTGGGAACCGAGCCGTCTTGCGAGTCTTTCTGGCGCGCGATCAACGTTTCATGATCGGCCGCCGTATAGAAGAAGCCGCCCTGCTGCGGGTCGGCGAATTCTTTCAGCAAAACGTCGGCCAGCGAAACGGCGGCTTCGATCCAACGTTCGTCGAAGCCGGCTTCGTACAGCGAAACGAAAGCGTTCGCCAGACCGGCGTAATCGTCGAGATAGGCGTCGAATTTCGCCTGCCCCTCGCGCCAGCAATGCAGCAGCCGGCCGTCGTCGCGGCGCAGGCGGTCCCAAAGAAATTCGGCGGCCTTTGTCGCCGCGGCCAAGTAGCGAGGTTCGTCGAGCGCGCCGCCGGCGTGCGACAATGCGTCGATCATCAGCCCGTTCCAGCTCACGAGCACCTTGTCGTCCAGACCCGGCCAGACGCGGGCGCCGCGCACGGCCAGCAGCTTGGCGCGGCCCGCGGCCAATTCCGCTTCCAGTTCGGCCGGTTCGCGCCCGAGAATCTTCGCGCACTGTTCGAGCGTCTTGGGAAGATTCAGGATGTTGCGGCCTTCGAAGTTCCCTTGCTCGCTAACGTCGTACACGTAATTGAAGGTTTTAGCCGTCTCGGCCCCCAGCACCGCTTCGACTTCGGCCGGCGTCCAGACGTAGAACTTGCCCTCCTCGCCTTCGCTATCGGCGTCTTGGGTGCTGAAAAAGCCCCCTTCGGGACCGGTCATTTCGCGCAGCACGTAGTCGCACGTCTCGCGCGCGACGCGGGCGTAGTCGGCCCGCCCGGTCGCCTGGTAGGCTTCGACGTAGCACTGCGCCAGCAGGGCGTTGTCGTAGAGCATCTTCTCGAAGTGGGGCGTGAGCCAGCGCTCGTCGACGCTGTAGCGATGAAAGCCGCCGCCCAACTGGTCGTAAATGCCGCCGGCGGCCATCTTGTCGAGCGTGAGCGTGACGAGCCGGAGCAGTTCGTCGCGAGGCTCGCGCCGCCAGCGGCGCAGCAGCACGCGCAGATCCATCGGATGGGGGAACTTCGGCGCCGAGCCAAATCCGCCGTGTTGATGGTCGAAAATCCGCTCCAGTGCAACTTCGGCCTTCTTCAGCGGCTGGGCGGAAAGTTCGCCCGGCGCATGGGCCGAGCTGGCGGCGCGTTGCAACTCGGCCGTCAAGTCGCCGGCCTGCTCGAAAACCTGCGAGCGGCGGTTTTGCCAGGCGTCGGCCACGGCCGAAAGCACCTGGTCGAAGCCGGGCATGCCCATCCGACCGGTCGGCGGCCAATAGGTGCCGCCGTAGAACGGCCGCAAATCGGGCGTGAGAAAGACCGACATCGGCCAGCCGCCGCGGCCGGTCATCATTTGCACGGCGTTCATGTAAACCTGGTCGAGATCGGGCCGCTCTTCGCGATCGACCTTGATGCACACGAAACCCTCGTTCATCTGTTCGGCGAGCGCCTCATTCTCGAAGCTCTCATGCTCCATCACGTGGCACCAGTGACACGCCGAGTAGCCGATCGACAGGAAAATCGGTTTCTCTTCGCGCTTCGCCCGCTCCAAGGCTTCCGGTCCCCACGGAAACCAATCGACCGGGTTGTTCGCGTGCTGCAACAGATAAGGGCTGGTTTCTTGGGAGAGGCGATTCATGGCGGTTACTTGAACGTCCTCGCTTCGTCGGGGAAGGCGCCGTCGCGGACCTCTTGACAGTATTGCCCGACGGCATCGGCGATCGTTCCGCGCAAGTCGGCGTAGGACTTGACGAACCGCGGCACGTAACCGGACGTCAGGCCCAGCATGTCGTAGGTCACGAGCACCTGGCCGTCGCAGCCGGCGCCGGCGCCAATGCCGATCGTCGGCACGGAGAGCGAGCGAGTGATGCGCGCCGCCGACTCCGCCGGAATGCATTCGAGCAGCACGGCGAACGCGCCGGCCGCTTCGGCGGCCCGGGCGTCGTCGAGCAATCGTTCTTCGTCTCGCTGCACCTTGTAGCCGCCCAGCACGTGAACGCTCTGGGGCCGCAGACCGCAGTGCGCCATCACCGGAATGCCGGCCGACACCAGGGCCTTGATGACCGCACCCTGCTCGGCCCCGCCTTCCAATTTGATCGCCTGGCAACGGGTCTCTTTCAAGATTCGCCCCGCGCTTTCGATCGCCTGGTAGGTTCCCAGGTGGCCGCCCGGAAAGGGGAGATCGACCACGGTCAGCGCGCGCCGGACGGCGCGGCCGACCATTTCGGCATGGTAAATGATCTCGTCGAGCGTCACCGGCAGCGTGGTGGCATGCCCCTGGACGACCATCGACATGCTGTCGCCCACCAAAATGGCGTCTACTCCCGCCGCGTCGAGCAGGGCGGCCAGCGGGTAGTCGTAGGCCGTCAGCATGGAGATCTTGCGGCCGGCCGCCTTCATGGCCACGAACTTGGGGACCGTGATGGGCGATTCGTCAGTAGGGGGCATATCGGTCGGTCGCTTGAGAGGGCTTCGTCGGAGACACGCCCAATTGTCGCGGGCGGCGCCCGATCTGGCAACCGAGGGAAAAAAGCATGGCACGTTCTGGCCGAGCATGTTATTTTGTGGGGGTCGCCCGCTCTTGCTCCTCGCGGAACAAAGGAGTCCTAATCTCATGTCACACCGCAACTTGCTCGCCGCTTGCCCGTTTGCCGCGATGGTGCTGGCCGCCTTGGCCTCGCCCTCGCAGGCCCAGTTCAAAAAGCCGGAACCGACGCCCTACGATGGCAAGGGGACCGTCGAGGCGGTCGGGTTCGAAGGAATCCAGTTCAAAGACGCCGACGGAAAGACGATCGTCGTCGGCTTTGACTTCAAGACCAAGCCCAAGGTCACGGTGACCGGCACGGCCGAACCGGGTTTCTTGGCGCCGGGGTTGATCGTGCGCTTCTCCGCCAAGATGACCAGCAAGGGCCAGGTGAAAGATCCGATCGGCGAACTGGCGGTGATCGAGACATCGGAACTGAATCAGATCGGCGCCCAGCCCGACCTGGCGCCGGGCGAGGACTTGAAAAAGGCCGAGAAGGAGGGGCCGGTCGAGTGGGTGGTGGTCGGCGCCATCCGATCCGTCAAGAAAAACCAACTGCAAATCGCCGCGGGCGGCAAGGCGATCAAGGCCGAAGTGGCGGAGGATTGCAAAATCACGGTCGACGTCAGCGACCTGAGCATCGTCCAGGCCGGAGACGAGATTTCCGTCGTCGGCAAGCAGCTTCCTGGCTTGCCGATGGGCGACGGCGCGCAGTCCGGCCAGGTGATTGGCGAAAAGATCGACGTCGTGCTGGCCAAGCCGCTGACGGCGCCCGGCAAGAAAAAAGGCGCCAAGGCCAAGCCGAAGTCGTCGCGCACCAAAAAGCCCGCGGCGTCCGAAGAATGAGTCTTGGCGATCGAGCCTCTCGATGACGCAGTCCGCGGGGGAATTTGGCGGTGAAGAACGGTTCGCGACGGCGCCCGAGCGGTTGTTCGCGGTCGTGACCGACCTGGAAACGCTCTCCGAGAACATCCCCAATCTGGTGTCGGCTGAAAGAAGCGACGAACACACGCTGAAGTGCGTCGTCAAGCCCGGCTTTTCTTTTCTCCGCGGCACGTTGAAGCTGACCATCTCGCTGGCGGACCTCGAGCCGCCGACCGCGGCGGCCATGACCATCGCGGCGCAGGGCATCGGTTCGGCCATGCAAATCGTGTCGCGGTTGCAAATCGCTCCCGACGGCGCCGGCTCGCTCTTGCAATGGCAGGCCAAGATCGAACGGGCGAGCGGATTGTTGTCCAGCATCCCAGGCGGTCTGTTGCGGGCCGCCGCCGATCAGACGATCCGCCACGCCTGGCAGCAAGTTCGCGACAAGCTCGATGAGGCGGCGACTGAATAGCGGCCGGTAACAAAGGCGAGCCGGAGGCGTCAGCCTCCGGGTCTACGATTCTTCGCTTTCCGCCTGACGCCGCGTTAGAATGTTGGTAGTTCGAGCGATCGCGTCTTGCACGCTCTGGGGCGAGAGCGCCAGGCTGCCTTGTCTATGCGGTCGCCCGCATCACGTCGTTTCCCGCGGTTCTCGCATCCTTTTTTTGGCCTCGTCAGCGGAATCTCCGCGTGCATGGTCGCTGTTGAGCATCGCCACAGTGCGTTTTTGGAGGCATAACCGGGCAATGAATGAAAAAGACAAGCAGGGCAAAATCGGACCCGCGAATCATGGCGGCATTCATTGCCCGGCGATGTCTTGGAAAGCGCACGGTCGCGTCGTCCTATGGCGGAACTTCACCTACGGATTCCGCCGAGAAACCCTTTTTGGAGGGCCTTGTCATGTCGAAGCGCTCGGGTTCCGTTCGGCGTTGCGCGTTCGCGCTCAAAGAAGTCATCGTCGTGACCGTCGTCATTGGCGTCGCGATCGCCCTGCTGTTGCCCGCCGTGCAGGCTTCTCGCGAAGCGGCTCGCCGCTCGCAATGCACCAATAACCTGAAACAAATCGGACTGGGTCTGCAGAACTACAACGATGTCTTCAAGTGCTTCCCGGCCGACGCCATTTGGGGCGATGGCTCGGCCAAAGAAGGGCCATTGACGCCCGAAGCCCCGTATCACTATCCGTGGACTGTCACGATTCTGGGCTTCATCGAATGCAGTCCGCGCTACGATGCACTCAATAAGAGTATCCCGATCATGGCCGATCCCAAGAACCCCACGAGCTTCACTGGGCAGTATTCAACCACCGTGCCGCCCGCCTATGGCCGCAATGGTTACAAAGGCTTCCAGTCGCAAGAAATGCCTTCATTCCGCTGCCCCTCGGATATGACCTTCCACGGCCCCGGCGAGATGCCGATGAACATGATGTGGACGAATTACGCCGGCAGCGAAGGGGTCGGCTATTTTCCGGCCGTGCAGCCCGGCGGCGATACCGAAGAGCCGCAAAGCTCGGCGCCGGACGAATACAAAGGCATGTTCGCCTTCGGCGAGTTCACGACGTTTGCCAGTATCCGAGACGGCAGCGCGAATACGATCGCCGTGGCAGAAGTGACCGCCGGTAGCGTTTGCAATCAATTGAGCGCGGCGAAAAGAAACGTCGCAATACAAGCCACGCCGATCGTCAGTTACACGAGGCCGCTGCCGACGCCGCCCGAGTGGGCCATCGACGAGTTCCTGCTTCGCGGCGGCACGGGCAGGCCGCGTTCGCAGCTTTTGACGACTCTCAGTCCCCCGACGCGAGCCCCGATGGTCTTTCGCGCCTGCTGGGTGGCATTGACGACCTCGGTCACCGGCGGCGCTCCATGCGCGGACGGCGACTTTTTCCACGGCGCGCTCGGCGGGCCGTGCGGCGCCGGCGGGTTTGAATTGAAAAGCGCACCGATCGCCGGCGCGGCGCCCCTGTATGGCGTCGCCCCGACCTACAACGCCCTGTATGCGCCCAATTCCGATTGGCCCGGCCCCGACAGTCTCCATCCCGGCGCCATCATCGCAGCGTTCGCCGACGGGCATACGCAGACGATCCAGCAAAACATCGCTTACGAGGTTTGGGCGGCCATGAACACGAAGGCCGGCGAGGACAGCCTTGGCAATGATTAGAGCCTATCCGAGAACTCCCTCTCCCTCCGGGAGAGGGCTGGGGTGAGGGCGTGCTGATGAGGCGATTCCCCCTCACCCTAACCCTTCTCCCAAAGGGAGAGGGGATTCTTCTGACCTGTCGGCCGGTTCTCGGATAGGCTCTTAGTCTTCATGCCGCTCCGTGGTGCGGAGCCATGCTTGGCCCCCCGCTCACGGCCGCAAAGCGCTCGGCGTATTGCGGATGGTTCGTGCCCAGCAGCCGGTCCCAGAAGTTGAAGTACAACCCGTAGTTGGCCCGGAAGCTTTCGTGGTGCATGGCGTGGTGCGTCGGCGTGTTCAGGAACTTGCCGATCCAGGTGTTGAGAAACCAACCGGGGAAGATCTCGTATCCGCAATGCCCGAGCACGTTGAACGAAATCTGCCAGATCATGAACGCCATGAACGCCGACGGATGGATCGGAATCGTGCAGGCGACCACGGGCGCGATGCCCGCCTGCACGAAAGCCTCCAAGACGCTGAACGAATAGGCCGCCCAGGGCGAGGGGCTGGTCGAAAGATGATGCACGCGATGGAACCGGCGAAACAACCGCCGGTGATGCATCAAACGGTGCGTCCAGTAAAAATACGCATCGTGGATGAAGATCGCCAACACGATGCTGGCGAAGAACCAGGGCCAGCCGTGGCGTTCGATGCGGCCGTAAAACCGCGTGTAACCCGAATACCCGGCGAGCGCCAGGCACGCCCCCATGCCGCCGAAGGCGACCAGGCTGCGCAGCGAATAGAAGATTTCGCGGCCCAACTGCCGCCGGCTGGGGAACTGCGGCGCGATCTTGCGATGGGCCAGCCCGCTCGGCCGCAGCACGTAGAACAGCAGCCACGCCAGCCCCGCCATCAGCCCGTACCAAAACGCATCGCCCAGCGTGACCGCCGGGGCGGCTTCGATCGCCCGCCAAAGTCGTTCGCGCCAGGGCATGGTTGGTTTCTCGGCCGAAAATGATCGCGAGCGGTCATTTTATCGCCGCGAAAGCGAAGGCGCCAGCAAATCGGGGGCGATGGCTCAGCGCCTGCGCAACGATTTGACGCGGCGCCGTAGCGCCGGCTGGCGCATCGACCAGATGCCGAAGCGCAATATCGAGTTCAACATGCCGAACACGATCGGAATCGAAATCACGGCGGCGATCGAGACGGCGAAGGCGACGGGCAAAAACAGCCACCCGCCGCCCGAAGGCGAATGGTGTGCGTGGTCCAGCGCCGCGCCGATCCAACGCACCGCGGCAAAGAAGATCGCCGCAAAACAGGTGGCGAACAGCAACGAGCCGATCGTGAATTGTCCGGCCACCGAGTTTCGCCGTTCGGCCCAGAGCGTCAGCCAGGCCAAGGCCAGGCAAGCGGTGAGAATCTCGCCGCCCGACACAACAACGAACACCGCGCGGAACGGCGTCCGCGTGCTCATCGATACGAGCCATGCCAGAAAGCCGAACCAAACAATGCCGCCGAAAAATCGCAGCCACAGAGTCATTCGACCGGGCGGTTTGTAGCGGTCCATTATTGCACCGGCATTTCCAGCGAAATCTCCTTGCCGCCGCGCAAGACTTTCACAGGCGTCTTGTCGCCGGGCCTCTGCTCGTTCAAGGCGCGCGCCATGATCTCGGTCTCCGTTCGCGGGGCCCGCGAACCGTCGTACTCCACCAGCACGTCGCCCTTGCGAAAGCCGGCCCGCTTGGCGGCGGCATGCTCGCCATATTCGCCGACGTGCTTGGCGAGCAAAGCCAAGGCGCCGTCGGGAATGTTCATTTCGCGGCGATCGTCGGCCGAAAGCGGATCGAAGCGAATGCCGCCGAAGGCCATGCGGCGCAAATCCCAACTCGTCGGCCGCCAGGACAGATCCGATTTCGCCCGCCATCCGCTCGGCAGATCCAGCGTCAGTTCCATCGCCTTGCCGCCGCGCTCGACAACCGCGGGCAGCGCATCGGAAGATCCGGCCCGATGCAGCACCCACTGAAGATCGGCGATCGACAACAGCGGCTCTCCGGCGAGCGACGCGATCCGGTCGCCCGGTTCGAATCCGGCCGTCGCCGCCGGCGAACCATCGGCGACGCTCTTGACTTCGGCCGCCTCCAAGGCGTTCATCGTCAGCCCGACGACTTTCGGCAGCGGATAGGGATAAAGCACGTCCTCGGGCAGCGGCTTGCCCTGATCGCGATAGAACAGCCGCTCGGCCTCGCGCACCTGGTGGCAATGGATGCAGCTTTGCACGACATTGCCCTCGTAGCTCAGCCGCGAGGCGTATTTGCCCTTGAACGCCGGATAGTCCTCGGGTCGCGCGACCAGCGGCTTGGGGCCGCGCTTCGCCGCGAACAGCGATTTATTGGCCGGATACTCCTTGTGCCAGGCCAGGGCCAGTTCGAGCGCGCGGCGGAAGCCGCGCATCGTCATGTCCTGGGTTTCGTCCCGGCTTTCGCTGCGCGTGCCGAAGCGGCCGTAAATCGTGCCGTCGGCGTTCATCAAAAAGGCGTGGAACGATTGATCGTAGTCGTACTGGAAAAGATCCAAGTCGAGACCGTTGGCCGTGACGATCCGCGCGCAGACGAAGCGGTCCATCAGCTCGCGGACTTCGTCGACGCGGCGCACGAGCTCGTCGTCGAACTTGCTGCACGCCTCGCACGGCACGCACCGCAGCACGACCAACAGCGGCTTGCCGGTCTGCCGGGCCTCGGCGACCGCTTTTTGCCAATCGTTGTAGACCCAGCTTTCGTCGTTTTCGAAGCGGGCCTTGTCGCCGCGGACCTTGACCTCGCGCTCGCTGGGCGGCGCGGCGCCGGCGACGCTTGCGATGAAGAGCACTGCGGCCAGCCACGGCAAGGCCCGCTCGGCACGGGAAAGCTTGGGCGAACGGGCGCCAGGGCAAGATCTTACGGGGGGCGCAGGCATGGGCGACTCCGAGTTTTTTCCAGCGCGAGATAAAACCGACGCGTGCCGAGTTCCGCGCAGTTTACCGCCCTCGGGCGCCGTTCTCAAATATTCGCCGCCTCCAGTAGTCATACCGGCTGACAAACCGCCATCAACCGACCTTGACCCAAATCAGCCCGGCTGATATTGAGATTCCGTT
>DATNEC010000686.1:0-10579 GCA_035606815.1 Pirellulales bacterium | reverse complement strand
CGGGCCAAGCCGCGGCGAGCGCGCTGGTCGAACGAATCACGGCGACCGACGCCGACGCCAAGATGCCGCCGCCGGCCAGCGGCAAGGCATTGAAGCCCGACGAGATCGAAAAGCTCCGGCGGTGGGTGGAAGAGGGCGCCGAATACCGCGGCCATTGGTCGTTTCTGCCGCCCGTGCGAAGCGAGCCGCAGCAGGTCAAGCATGAGGAACTCGCCCGCACGCCGATCGACCGCTTCTTGCTGGCCCGGCTCGAAGCCGAGGGGCTTGAACCTTCGCCCGCGACCGATCCGGCGACGCTCGTGCGGCGCGTGACCTTCGACCTGACCGGCCTGCCGCCGACGCCCGCCGAGGTCGACGCCTTCTTGGCCGATCCGTCCGACGCGGCCTACGAAAAACTGGTCGACCGGCTGTTGGAGTCGCCGCGCTACGGCGAGCACATGGCGCGGTATTGGCTCGACGCCGCTCGCTACGGCGATACGCACGGACTGCACTTCGACAACGAACGGGCCTTGTGGAAATATCGCGATTGGGTGATCGACGCCTTCAACCGCAATCTGCCGTTCGACCGCTTCGCCGTCGAGCAGTTGGCGGGCGACTTGCTGCCCAATCCGACGCCCGAGCAGCGGATCGCCACCGGCTTCAACCGCTGCAATGTCTCGACGAGCGAAGGCGGCTCGATCAACGAAGAGGTGCTCGTGCGCTACGCGGTCGATCGGGTCGAAACGACGTCGACCGTGTTCATGGGGCTGACGATGGGCTGCTGCGTGTGCCACGACCACAAGTTCGATCCGCTCACGCAGAAAGATTTCTATCGGTTCTATGCGTTCTTCGGCAGCGTGGCCGAAAACGCGATGGACGGCAACGCGCTGGCGCCGCCGCCGATCATCAAAGTTCCGACGAGCGAACAGCAGGCGCAGCAGCAATCGCTCAACGAGCAACTCATCCAGGTCCGCGCCCGGACCGCCGCCGAACTAGCCAAGGTCGAGTATGTCGAGCCGAACCAACCGACCGTTTCCGCCGAGCCGAAGGAATTCGTCTGGATCGACGACGACACTCCGGCCGGCGCCAAGCAGGAAGGGGACTGGACGTTCGTCTCGGCGCCGTCTCCGGTGCTGAGCGGCGGCAAGGCGTCGACGCGCAAGTCGGCCGGTCTCAGCCAACATTACTTCACCGGCGCCCAGCAGGGGCTGCGCGTGGGCGAGGGAGATAAGCTGTTCGCCTACGTTTATCTCGACCCGGCCGATAAACCCAAGGAGATCATGCTCCAATTCAACGATGGCTCGTGGGAGCATCGCGCGACGTGGGGCGAAGATGTGATTCCCTGGGGCGCGGCGAATTCGCCCAGCCGTTTGCCCGTCGGCCCGTTGCCCGAAGCCGCTCAGTGGGTGCGGCTGGAAGTCGAAGCGGCCAAGGTCGGCCTGGCGCCGGGCGCCGTGATCAACGGCTGGGCCTTCACCCAGCACGACGGCACGTGCTTCTGGGACAAAGCGGGCATCGTCACCCGCACTCCGCAGGCCGGGCAGTCGTTCGATTCGCAACTGGCCTGGGAAGCCTACGAGCGCGCCCAATCGAAATCGACGTTGCCCGCGCCGCTGCAAGAAGCGATCAAGGCCGACGCGGCGGCCCGCAAAGACGAACAGAAGAAACTGCTTCGCGATCACTTTTTGGAAAACATCTACGGGCCGACGCGCGAGCTATTCGACCCGCTGCACAAGCAGGCCGACGAATTGAACAAACAGCTTGCCGCGCTCGACGCGGCGATTCCGACGACGATGGTCATGGCCGAGGCCCCGCAGCCGCGCGAAACCTTCGTCTTGGTCCGCGGGGCCTACGATAAGAAAGGCGAAAAGGTCTCGGCCGGCGTGCCCGGCGTGCTGCCGCCGCTGCCCAACGACGCGCCGCCGAGCCGGCTGGGTCTGGCTCGCTGGCTTGTCGATCCCGCGCATCCGCTTACGGCCCGCGTGACGGTCAACCGTTTCTGGCAGCAATATTTCGGCGCCGGCATCGTCAAGACCGCCGGCGACTTCGGCGCCCAGGGCGAATGGCCGACGCACCCCGAACTGCTCGATTGGCTGGCGACCGAATTCGTCGGCTCGGGCTGGAACGTCAAGCACATCCAGAAACTGATCGTGATGTCGAGCAGCTATCGGCAGTCGTCGCGGACTACGCCGCAACTGCGCGAGCGCGATCCCGAAAACACGCTCTTGGCTCGCGGGCCGAGGTTTCGCATGGACGCCGAAATGGTCCGCGACGCGGCGCTGGCCGCCAGCGGGTTGCTGGTCGAACGGCTGGGCGGACACAGCGTGAAGCCGTATCAGCCCGAGGGCATTTGGGAGGCCGTCGGCTTTTTGGGCAGCAATACTTCGATTTACAAGCAAGACCTGGGCGACGCCTTGTATCGCCGCAGCCTGTACACCTTCTGGAAGCGGACCAGCCCGCCGGCCTCATTGACGACCTTCGACGCGCCCTCGCGCGAGACCTGCACCGTACGGCGGGCGCGGACCAACACGCCGCTGCAAGCGCTGGTGCTGATGAACGACAAACAATATGTCGAAGCCGCCCGGCGGCTGGCCGAGCGGATGATGACCGAAGGGGGCGCGACGGCGGAAGAGCAGATCGCCTATGCCTTCCGGCTGGCGACGGCCCGCCGTCCGGCGGCCGACGAATTGGCGGTGCTCGCCGGGATCTACGGCGCCTGCCTGGCCGATTATCAAGCCAAACCCGACGCCGCGGCCAAGTTGCTGGCCGTCGGCGATTCGAAGCGCAACGAATCGCTCGACGCCGGCCAACTCGCCGCCCGCACGATGGTAGCCAATTTGATTTTGAATCTCGACGAGACGATCACCAAGGAATAGACGCCGCGCGCCTTTTTGCTTCTACTCCCTACTCTCTTACTCCCCGCTCCCCCTCATGGACCCTCGCCAAGAATACGCCCTGCTGGAAACCCGCCGCCATTTCTTCTCTCGCTGCGCCGCGGGCATCGGCACGGCGGCGCTGGCCTCGGTGATGGACCCGTCGCTGCTTTCGGCCGGTCCGGCGTCCGCCGGCGCGGAAAACGAGAGGACATTCGGCGTGCTCCCGGCGTTGCACTTCGCCCCCAAGGCGAAGCGCGTGATCTGGTTGTTCATGGCCGACGCGCCCTCGCAGATCGATCTGTTCGACTACAAGCCGAAGATGGAGGACTGGTTCGACAAGGATCTGCCCGACTCGGTGCGCAACGGCCAGCGGATCACCACGATGACCTCGGGCCAGGCGCGTTTCCCGATCGCGCCGTCGCTGTTCAAGTTCCAGCAATACGGCAAGCATGGCGCCTGGCTCAGCGAGTTGCTGCCGCACACCGGCTCGATCGCCGACGAAATCACGATCGTCAAATCGGTGCATACCGAAGCCATCAACCATGATCCGGCGATCACCTTCATCCAAACCGGCAGCCAACTGCCAGGCCGGCCCAGCACCGGGGCCTGGCTGTCCTACGGCATTGGCAGTCCGAACCAGGACTTGCCGGCGTTCGTCGTGCTGCACTCGCGCTGGAGTTCGAAGGCCGGCAGCCAAGCCCTGTTCTCGCGGCTGTGGGGAACGGGCTTTTTGCCGACCAAGCACCAGGGCGTGGCCTTGCGTTCCAGCGGCGACCCGGTGTTGTACCTCTCGAATCCGCCGGGCGTCGACGGCGCCGGCCGCCGCAGGATGCTCGACGGGCTGGCGGCGCTTAATCAGAAACGGCTGGCCGAGTTGGGCGATCCGGAGATCACGGCCCGCATCGCGCAGTACGAAATGGCCTACCGCATGCAAACGTCGGTGCCCGAACTGACCGAGATCTCGCAAGAGCCGCAGCACGTGCTTGACCTGTACGGCCCCGAGGCCAAAGACCCCGGCTCGTTCGCCTACAACTGCCTGTTGGCCCGCCGGCTGGCGGAGCGCGGGGTGCGATTCACGCAGGTTTTCATTCGCGGCTGGGACCACCACGGCGGGCTGCCGCGCAACATTCGCATGCAGGCCAAGGACGTCGACCAGGCCGGCGCCGGCCTGGTGAAGGATCTGAAGCAACGCGGATTGCTCGACGACACGCTGGTCGTGTGGGGCGGCGAATTCGGCCGCACGATCTACAGCCAGGGCACGTTGACCAAAACCGATTACGGCCGCGATCATCATCCGCGCTGCTATACGATGTGGTTCGCCGGCGGCGGCATCAAGCCGGGACAGGTCTTCGGCGAGACCGACGATTTCAGCTACAACGTCACCCAAAATCCGGTCCACGTTCACGACGTGAATGCGACGCTGTTGCACTGCCTGGGCATCGACCACGAGCGGCTGACCTACCGCTTTCAAGGCCGCGACTTCCGCCTGACCGACGTCGAAGGCAAAGTGGTGCGGGAGATTCTGGCGTAGGCGCCGAGAATCTCGCCGTCCTCTTCGACCCGCCTATTCGTCGCGGGGAGCCACGTGAAAGCTGCGATAGGTCTGGTCGGCGTTTTGCGCGAACGTGTCGTTGGGGCCGCGGACCGCCCTCCAGACTTCGCGCCCGCCTCGACTGACGAACAAATTCAGATGAGAAAAGCGGGCCAAGGCGAACTGCCAACGCGGCCCTTCGGCGGTTCGACGGGCCTCCACCAACAAGAACACCTCGGGGTCGGCGCCCACCGTGCAGACCATTGCGAACAAGGCCCCATCCAGCACATCAGGATCGGAACTCTGATAGCGATACACCGGCGTCGTCAGCAGCCGAAACTCGCGCCGTTCGCCGGCGGCGTTGACGCCGTAGCCCGAAAACTCCGAGCCGATCGATCGTATTTGCGCCAGTCGGCCGGCGGGCTTCGAGGCCGGCGCGGGCGCTTCATCGAGCGCGATCCGCGCGAGCGCCGCGGCGGGCTTCCACCGTTCCGGACCTTGGCGAGAGACGCTGAGCACCTTGGGTGAGAGAGCATGCAACTCGTGCCCGAGCGTGCTGGTTCCGTCGGCATATTTCATCTGCCAGAAACAAGCGACCGCCTCCGCACAGCCTCGATGGGTCCAAACGTAAATCGAGCCGCTGAGGCCGCCGTCCTGGGCCGCGTGATTCCAGCGATAGACCGGGTCGGCTCGCAGTTCAAGACGCTCCGAGAGTTCCGGATCGCGGAACAGTTTGTATTCTTCGGCCGCGCGCTGGTATCGCGCTCGCCAAAGCGCCTGCGCATCGGGTCCGTCGCCTTCCGCAGGCGCGGCGCCGAAAGCCACGAGTCCCATGAGCAAAGGCGTCAGAACGTTCATTGGTTGGCTCCCAGGCGGCATGGTCGCGAGCGGCCATGGAATACTTTGCGTTTTTCGAGTTCGCGAACGCCAGTGCCATGTCGTTCTTGCGGCTCGGGTCGGCCACGCTTCACGTCGCCGGCGATGGCATTTCGGGGCGGTGGCGTTGATTCTAGCGGCCGACTCGGCTCTGAACAAGACATTTTGTCTGAATGCGAGCGAGGTCCGCGGCTACTGCGCCGCCCGGGCGCCGACCAGGAGCGGCTGATTACCGCTTTCAAGGCCGCGACTACCGGATGACCGACGCCGAAGACAACGTAGTGCGGAAGATTTTGGAGTAGGCGCACTATCAGAAGCAGTTCAAGCCGGCCGAGCTTCGATCTTCGAGCTGCGAGCGGACGTCCGCTTGGCGGCCGGTTCGCCAAATTGCGTGATCTTCACCGCGCCGCTGCGAAATTTCGCCACGATCTCCAACTCGCCGCCGAGCGCGCGGACAATCTTCCGTAGCGTCGAGACTTGCATGTCCGATTGCTTTTCCAACTTTGACAGGCTCGGCTGCCTAATGCCGAGCGTTTTGGCGAGTTGGCTTTGGCTTCTGCCGGCTCGCTCACGGATTTCGCTCAAGAGCATCTCCGCCACTAGTTCCTGAGCGCGGCGGGCCGCTCGATCTCGCGTTTTCTTATTGGTGGTCCGCTTGACGAGCGCGTCGAAAGATTTCGCCATATTATTCGCCTCGGTCCTTTCTTTTACCTATTCGCTTGCCCTTCTCGCGCTCTTTCGCAATGTTTTGCTTTGCCCGTATCGCCTTGAGTCTCAACAGGTAGGCGTCGAACAATGCATCGGCTTTGGCGATCAATTGCTTATAGAACCGTTTCTTGGCGGCTCCCGACTTATCTCCGCCAACGAGGAGAATGCCGTGGCGTTCGGGATCGAAAGCAAATGCGACCCGAAGCACCTGCGCGGCGGTATCGGCCCGCAATTCTTTCATGTTGGCATGCTTTGACCCCTTGAGCGTGTCAGCATAGGGCCGGCCGAGTTTTGGCCCAAAGAACTTTAATAACTGTACTTTGGCGATGACTTCAGTTTGGCCATCGTCGGCCAAGTCGGCAAACCATGAATCAAATTCATCGGTTGTCGCCACCTGCCACATAGTTGTAGTATAGCCTACGAGCTATGAAGAATCAACGCAACCCGCCGCCTAGTTCCATTTAGTCGAATAGATTCTCAATACCGCCCGCCGCGCCGTTCTTTGCTCGGCAGAATCTCCAAGCAGGTCGTCCACCAACCGCTGAGGATTGTCTCTTGAAACTCCCGCGGCAAGCCTTCGGCATGCATCTCGCGCGCCAGCCGCGCGTGGTCGTATTCGACCGGCGTGAATTCGACTTGCAAGCCGCGGCGCGGCGAATAATCCACCAGCGCGAACCAGACATTCGTGCGGCCGTCGTTCTCGGGCCGGCCCAGCACGCCGACGTTGACGAACCGCCGCGAAGAGCCCAACGCTCGCTGCCAGCGGATGCCCGTGTGCGTCGCTAGGATGACGTCGGCCGCATGGTCGTCGCACAGTTTCTCCAGAAAATGCGTCGGCGTCGTCGATTCCCACAAGAACTCGTTCGTCTTGCGAGGGCTGCCGTGGCACATCAAAACTCGTAACGGCCCCAGCGTCAGCCGCAGTTCGGACGGCAAGGCCCGCATCCACCGCCGGTTTTCCTCCGAGGTGTGGGCCAGCGTGTAGTCGTAGCTGATCTGGGCGAAGTGGTTGTCGCGCGGGTCCGTGTATCCGCAGCGGCAGTCGTCGAGCGCATGACCGACCGAATGATCGTAATTGCCCTGCATGCAAATCACGCCGTGCTCGGCAAGCAGCGTGAAGACGCGGTCGGGATGCGGACCGAAGGCGCCCAGATCGCCCAGGCAATACATCGCCTCGGCCCCCAGCGAGCGCGCCTGGCCGATCGCGGCTTCGAGCGCCAGGTAGTTGCTGTAGACGCCGCCGAAGCAGGCGATGCGCGTGGCGCTCGACATGCTCATCTCGCGTGGGCTGGCTTGGAAAGGCCGCTCGATGGGCCATTTGAAGGATTCGAGCAAATCGCCCCATATTGATAACACGTCAAGCAGGCGCCATATTTCAACGCGAACGGCCGCAACGAATCGGCCAACGAATCGCCCAGCCGCGCCGCGGGTTCGTCGATCAGGATCGGGCAAACATAGACGCCGCGATCGGTGACGATCCGACTGTGCTCGCAAATCAACTGCGAAACATCGAAGCCTTCGAGCATTTCGCGCGTGACTCGCTCGCTCTCGTCGTAGCCTTGCGTGCGGCCCGCTTCGGCGCCCAGCTTCAAGGTCGGCAAGATCTTCAGCCGCGGCCGGTCGCAGCCAATCGCCCGCAAGGCGCCGATAAAACCCTCGACGACCGCGGTTTCCTGCTCGTCGGGCCAGGTGCGCGCGGCGGTGACGATCGGCAGAAAGCCGTGCTCGACAAGCTGCCGGACGCCGCGCATCGCCCGCTCGAACGTCCCCGCGCCTCGGATCGGGTCGTTCGTCTCCGGCGAGAAGCCGTCGATCGACACGCGAAACTCCAGACTGTAGAGGCTCGCCGCCTCGGCCCGCGCCAGGGCGGCAAGCCATTCGTCTTTGAACATTGTGCCATTGGTCAGCACGGTGGCGGGACCGAAGCGTAGCGTTTCGATGAGGATCGCCGTCATCTCGCGGTGCAAGAACGGCTCGCCGCCGGTGAAATAATACTCCTTTACTCCCAGCGCGACCGATTGTTCCAGACAACGCCGGACCGTCTCGAACGAAAGGTAGCCGAATGTGTCGTTCTTGGGGCTGCAACTGATGAAGCAATGCCGGCAGGTCAGATTGCAGAGCGTTCCGGAGACCTGAAACCAAAGCTGGTCCAGGTGCGAAAGAGGCGCCTCGGGCGCGGACGGGTTGGAGTTCACCGCTGGAGCTTTCCCACGGTCGAATAAAGGTCCAAATCGATCCGGTCGCCGATGATCGAAAACAGCTCGCGGATTTGTTCGTGGCCGACCGAGAGCAGAAACCGCGAATTCCGGCCGTAGCTTTTGGCGCCCAGGATGTAAAAATCCGCTTCCGGGTTGAACAACGTCTCCGGCCCCTGGGCCGTTTGGTTCAAGCAGTCGGCCGACGGGGTTCTCATCAGCGCGGCGGCCAGCTTCATCGGGCCGCCGCTGGCATAGCACTCGTGAACTTGCAACTCGGCGTACAAGCGGTTGTCGGGTCGATAGCCGACGTTGGCGATGATGCGGTCGACTTCGATCGCGCCTTCATGCCGCCCCGAGAGCGTCACCTTCAAGCCTGGCGCCGCGGCGAGCGATTCGATGCGTTCGATAGCTGTCGCCGGCCAATGGGCGATCGGGCCGCCGTCGGCGGCCAACGCGTTCGCCGCGCGGGCCAGCCGATCGCGCTCGGGCAGCCGGTCGTCAGAGATGACTGGAATCGGCCCGTCCGACGAGCGCGGCGCCAGAGGCGAGCGCGTCAGCCAGGTCGTCTGCGTGCCCGGCGCCGAGATGGCCAGTTCGGCCAATGCGATGGCGGTCGTCGCGGCCGAATAGCCGGCGCCGACGAGCAGCACGCGCCGGCCGGCATATTTTCCGCGATCGGCGCCGAGCACGTCGGGCAGGCCATATTCGATCTGCTCGGCGGCAGCCCGTTCGCCCGCCGCGGGAATTCCGCTTGCGCCGGCCCAATTGCGGTTTCCATACGTCCCCGTCGCGTCGATCACCACGTCGGCCGCGGCCAGCCGCTCTTGGCCGCTCGCGTCGCGCAGCAGGATCCGAAACGGCGCGTCGATGCGCGTTTCTTCGTCGGCCAGATCCTGCTTGAGCATGCCCTCGCGCCCGATGTTCAGCACTTCGACGCCCAACTGCAAACCGTCGATCAGCAAGTCCGAATGGGCCAGCGGAATGAAATAGGCTTCGGCCAGCTCGCGGCCGGTCAGCATCATATCGTCGTCCGCCGGCCGCCAGTTTTCATCTTGGGCAGACAAGGCCGCCAGTCCCAGCGGCGTGACGTTCATTCGCCATGGCGTAAACAGCCGCACATGGCCCCAGCGCAGCAGGTGCTCGGCCGCCCGGCCGCGCTCGTAAATGTCGACGTCGTAGCCCAAATAGCGGGCATAGAGCGCAACTTCCAAACCGATCGGGCCAGCGCCCAAGACAGCAATGCGGGCGGGAGTATCAACGGCCATGCAATCAAATCTCTCGTATTGAAAACTGAGACAAACGCATCGTCAACTCAGGGATCATTGCGGCGAGAGTGCCGCCAACAAGCGTTCGATGTCGTCGGAATTGGCATACGCATGCGGGCTTGCGCGCAGGCGACCGGCGCGGCAACTGACGATCACTTGCCGCTCGCGGCACTGCTTCCGCAGCAGCGCCGGGTCGCGGCCGGGCAGCTCGAACGAAACGATCCCGCTGGCATGTTCCGCTTCGCGGCAACTGGCGATCGTGGCGCCGGCCCGCCTCAGCCGCTCGCAAAGCTCGTCGGTGATCGCCAGAATCCGCGCGGCGATTTGCTCGGTCGGATACGTGGCGAGCAGTTCCAGACTGGCGCCGAGAGCCAATAGGCCCGGCATGTTGTATGTGCCCCCTTCGTAACGGGCCGCCGCCGGCTTGGGAGCCAGTTCAATCCGATCGAAATCGTGGGACTGCACGACGCTGTTCCAACCCAGCCCGATCGGCCGCAACAAATCGAGATGTTCTCGGCGGAGATAGAACAAGCCGGCCCCTTCAGGCCCCAGCAGCCACTTGTGGCCGTCGGCCGCCAGGAAATCGACGGGCGTTCGCCGCACGTCGAGCGGAAACACGCCCAGCCCTTGGATGGCGTCGAGAAACAGCAAGGCGCCGCGATCGTGGGCCAGCTCGACCAAGGCGTCGACATCGCTGCGCCAACCACTCGCATAGCCGATCCAACTGACGGCGACGATTCGGGTGCGGACGTCGCAGGCGGCCGCGACTTGGGCCAGGTCGATGCGCCCTTGCTCGACCGGCACGCGCCGCACTTCGACCCCGCGGCTGGCAAGATTCATCCACGGATAAAGGTTCGTGGGAAACTCGTTGGCCGGCACGACCACGTTGTCGCCCGGGCGCCAAGGAAAGCCCTCGGCCACCAGGTTGACGCCTTCCGTCGTATTGTGGACCAGGGCGAGTTCATCGGGGCTGGCTGAGATCAGCGCGGCCCCGCGTCGCCGCACGTGCTCCAACTGCGCGGCCCACTGCGGCCAGTCGGCGCAGCCGTTTTCCTCCAAGTCTTTCGCCCAACTGGCCAGCGCGGCCTGGGCAGGGGCGGAAATCGGCGCCACGGCGGCATGATCGAAATAGGCCCACTTGGCCGC
>DATNEC010000679.1:0-6508 GCA_035606815.1 Pirellulales bacterium | reverse complement strand
GACGAGTTCTGGATCGTGATGTTTTGATAGGCGCCGTATTTGAGGTTGATGTCGATCCCGGCCGAGCCTCCGCCGCTCGTGCCGCTATGGTCGACGACGATGCTATCGAACGTGGCGTGATCGAGCTTTTCGACGTAAAGGCCCTTGAGCGTATCGTTGCTGAACGACGTGCCGGTAACGGAAATGGTCGTGAAATCGTTCTGGTTCGTGGTGCTGCCGCTCGCGCCGTTGGTGTAGAGGCCGATGTTGTCGTTGTCGAAGGCGCTGCCTTGAATGGTCAAGCCGTCTACCGAGCCGGTCGTGGCGACGCGGAAACCGACCGAGTTGTCGGTCGATTGGACGTTGTTCAGCAGCAGGTCGCCGAGCACGGCGCTATTGTGGACTTCGATGCCGATATTGGAGCCGCCGGCGCCGGAGCCATCCGTCGTTACGTTGCCGAGTGTAATGTGCGACGCCGCCGTATTGAAAAAGATGCCGTCGGTGTAGTTCTGCACGTGCAGGCCCTCGATCGTGAGCCGGTCGCCCGCCGAGGCGCCGCTGGCCTGGATATCGATGCCGACGCCGCCGCCCGCGTCGATGATCGTGTCGGCGGCGGTATTGCCGCTGCCCGCGCCCTCGATCGTCAGCGACGTGAGCGTCGCGCCGATCGTAAGGTTTTCGTTGTACGTGCCCGCGGCGACTTGGATCGTGTCATGATTGCTGGCCGCGGCGATGGCGGCGCCGATCGTCGTGAAGTCCGCCCCGCCGGCGCCGTTGACCGTGATGATCGCCAGCATGTTACGGGCTTCGAGAGCTTCCAATCCAGCGTGCCGCAACGACCGGGGCCCCGTTGCGAATGACCTTGTCGCGAATTGCCGTGCAGCGACTTGACGCTTGCCGCGACGCGAATTGGAAAACATGCGATCGAAGAGAGACGGGTGGCGCATCACAGACTCCTGGTCAACAGATCCAAAAAAGAAGGACGCCGGCCATCTGCCTGGCAGCGTTGCCAAGCGGTCCCATGCAGGCCGAGCCCTTGAACAATGGCGACCGAGCCTACGCTCCGATGCGCCACGATTGCCCAATCCCGAGACATTCAGTCCCGCGGTAATCAGCGAAAACCGTTCCTTACCTCGCCAGGAACCAAAAATTCCCGGCGTCGATCTCGAACTCCGCCTTCCGGATGGCGACGAGATCGGGCGGGTTCCGCAGCCTCTTGTTTGCGGAACATCGTGCCCCGATAGTAATCGCCGCGCGCCGATGCGTCAACGAACTTCGCTGAAATCTTTAAAAGTCGGAGCCGAATCGCGGTAGAATGCGGCGCCTCGGGGCTTGCCGGCCGTGGCCGAACCGCCACCGTCGGGCCGCCGCTCGTTGATTTTTCGCAACACCGCATGCCCTTTGGCGAAATGATGACCGCCGGCATTCCGACCCGAGATCAGCTCGCCGAGCAGTATTTGCTCGATTTGCCCTATCCGCCTTACCCGGTGCAAGAAGAGGCGATGTTCGCTTGGTTCACGGCGGAACAAGGCGTGCTGGTTTGCGCCCCGACCGGCACCGGCAAGACGCTGATCGCCGAAGCGGCGCTGTTCGAGGCGCTGCACTCGAACACGGTCGCCTATTACACCACGCCGCTGATCGCGCTCACCGAACAAAAGTTCGTCGAAATGCAGGCCGCCGCCGTCCGTTGGGGCTTCAAGGCCGACGACGTGGGCCTAGTCACCGGCAATCGCCGCGTCAATCCGCGGGCCCGGATTCTCGTCGTGGTCGCCGAAATCCTCTTGAACCGGCTGCTGCAGAAGGAGGCCTTCGATTTCTCGCCGGTCAGCGCGGTGGTGATGGACGAATTTCACAATTTCGCCGATTTGCAGCGAGGGATCGTGTGGGAACTGTCGCTCGGCATGTTGCCGGCCCACGTGCGGCTGCTGCTGCTTTCGGCCACCGTGGGCAATTCCAAGGAATTCGTCAACTGGCTCGATCGCTGCCACGGCCGCAAGCTCGAACTGGTCGAAGGGACTGAGCGCCGCGTGCCGCTCAGCTACCAATGGGTCGGCGACGAACTGCTGAATGAGCAACTCACGCTGATGGCCCAGGGCGACGCCGCCAGCCGCCGCACTCCGGCGCTGGTCTTCTGCTTCAATCGCGACGAGTGCTGGAACATCGCCGAGCAACTCAAGGGCTGTCATTTGCTCGGAGAGCCCGAGCGGTCGCAAGTCATCGCCGAGGTGAACCGCCTCGATTGGTCGCAGGGCGTCGGCCCCAAGCTCAAGCAACTGCTGCACCGCGGCGTCGGCGTGCATCACGCCGGGCTGCTGCCCAAGTATCGGCGCGTCGTCGAAGACTTGTTCCAGCGCAAGCTGCTCGCAGTGGCGATGTGTACCGAGACCTTGGCGGCCGGCATCAATCTGCCGGCGCGGAGCGTGGTGCTGACCTCGTTGGTTAAAGGTCCGCGCGGCGAACAAAAGCTGCTCGACGCCAGCACGGCCCATCAGATCTTCGGCCGCGCCGGCCGCCCGCAGTTCGACGACCGCGGCTATGTCTATGCGATGGCGCACGAGGACGACGTCAAGATTCTGCGCTGGAAGCAGAAGTACGACGCCATCCCTGAGGACACGAAAGATCCCGGGCTGATGAAAGCCAAGAGGGCGCTCAAGAAAAAGCGTCCCACGCGGCGCGATACAGAAACGTATTGGAACGAGGCGCAATTCGAAAAGCTCAAGGGGGCGCCGCCGGGCAAGCTGTACAGCAAGGGGCCGCTGCCTTGGCGGCTGTTGGCCTACATGCTGAAGCTTTCGCCCGAGGTCGGGACGATCCGCAAGCTGATCGGCAAGCGGCTGATGGACGAGCCGCGGATCAAGGCCGGCGAAATTGCGCTCGATCGCATGTTGCTCTCGCTAGCGGCCGGCGGGTACGTGAAGCTCGAACCCGAACCGCCCGCCCAGGGCGAGGAACCGCCGACGGCCGCCAAAACGCCGGCGTCGCCGGCGGCCTCCGGTCTGTTGTTGGGCGCGGCGTTTCAGGCGCCGGCCGGTCCGCGTTCCGCGCTTCGCGTCGGGCGCCCGAATCCGGAGACTGACGCCTCCGGCTCGCCGAAGACCGCATCCGAACCGCCCGCGCGCTACTCGCCCACGCTGGCGACGCCGACCGACGCGCTCGATCGCTTGTTGCCCTTTCGCAGCATGAATCCGCTGTATGGGGCCTTTTTGATCGAGCAGATGGGCGTCGGCGACCGCACCGAGCGGCTGCAAGCCTTGGAAAGCGTGCTGGGATTGCCGCGGCCGCTCTTGAAATACGTAAGAGTCCCGTTCGATCTGCCGCCCGGCCCGCTGGCGACCACCCGGCTCGATTTCGAATTGATCCAGCGCGGCCTGATCGCCGCGCCGCTAGCGCCGGACGCGGGCGAAGACGAAGAAGACGACCGCTACGAGCAAGAGCCGCAGCGCCCGCCGACGCTCGCCGAAAAACTGCGATTGCTGTTCGACGCGAAGTTTCCGGAAGTGACCGACGTCGAGACGCAATCGGTCTGGTGCGCGGGAGAACTGCTGACGTTCGGCGGCAACTTCAACAACTATGTCAAAGCTCGCGACCTGGTCAAGCAAGAGGGCATCGTCTTCCGGCATCTGCTGCGGCTGATCTTGCTGTGCGAGGAGTTTTCCGCGGTGACGCCCGCGGGGATGACGCCCGAGGATTGGCAGGCCGAATTGCGAGACTTGGCCGAGCGCTTGACCGCGAGCTGCCGCGCGGTCGATCCGACGAGCACCGAAGAGGCGATCCAGCACGCCCATGCCGCCGACCTCGTCGAAGGCGAAGAGGCGCCGGCGGACAACAAGGTGCTCCGCCTCTAACCCCCCATCGAGAGGCGACCGCTGCGATTATCGTCTGGCCCGGGCATGCCGAAGCGGCAGCCAGGCGCCGTTTTCGGCGCTGCTGGCGACGCACTGCTGGATGAAGTACATCCCTTCGACGCCGTCGCTCACGTTCGGGTAGAGCGTATTGACCTTCTCGAAATCCTTGCCGGTCGCCCGCTCGATCATGCTGTCGTAGGCGCCGCGGTAGATATTGGCGAAGGCCTCGAAAAACGCCTCGGGATGCCCGCCGGGCAAGCGGCAAGAGGCGGCCGCCGTCGGCTTCATGTAGGGGGCGCCGGGGTTGCGCGTGTAAACGTGCAGCGGCTCTTCGTTGCGCCGCACGAGCAGCTTGTTCGGCTCCTCCTGATGCCATTCGATGGCGCCCTTCGTGCCGTCGACCTCGATGAACAGGTCGTTCTCGCGGCCGTGGCTGATTTGCGATGCCGTCACCGTGCCCAGGGCCCCGTTCTCGAAGCGGATCACGGCATGGCCGTAGTCGTCCAGCTTGCGGCCTTCGGCGAAAATCTTGAGGTGCGAGCTGACCGTTTCGGGCAACAGGCCGCTGATGTAGCGGGCCAGGTTGTAGGCGTGCGTGCCGATATCGCCGAAGCAGCCCGCCGCACCGCTCTTCGCCGGGTCGGTGCGCCAGGCGGCCTGTTTCTGGTCGCCGCTTTCCAGCCGCGTCCGCAGCCAGCCTTGGATGTAGTTCGAACGAATGGCGTTGATTTCGCCCAGGTCGCCTGAGAGCACCATTTCGCGCGCCTGTCGGACCATCGGGTAGCCGGTGTAGTTGTGCGATACGGCGAACACCACGCCCGAGCGGTCGACGGCCGCGGCCAATTGTTCGGCCTGGGCCAGGTCGAAGGTCATCGGCTTGTCGCAGATCACGTTGAAGCCGGCCTCGACCGCGGCTTTGGCAATCTCGAAATGCGTATAGTTCGGCGTCGCGATCGAGAGAAAATCGATTCGCCGATCGTCCGGCAGCTTCAACTCGCTTTGGATCAGTTCTTGATACGACCCGTAGGCCCGGTCGGCGGGGATGTCATAATCGGCGGCCGAGGCCTTGGCTCGCTCGGCATTGCTTGACAGCGCCCCGGCAACCAACGCGGCGCGATTATCGAGCACGGCCGCCGTGGCATGGACGCGGCCGATGAAGGCGCCTTGGCCGCCGCCGACGAGGGCTTGGCGAAGTTTGCGGTTGAGAGCTCCGTTGGTGGACATAGCTCGATCGACTCCTTGGACTGCGGGCGAGAACCGTGCATGAATCGCCCTTTCTTTTAGCAAATGTATTGCCCGCTACAAGCCGGGCGACTTGGGCGGTCTCGGGCGCCGCGGCCGATCGGAAAGTAGGCCCGGCGCCGCGGAGACGGGCGGATTGGCATTGTGCCCGCGCGTGAGAAAGCTATTATCCCGCGAGTTTGTACGTGCCAGCAGGAAAGGGAGCGAAACATGCGCGGTCGCCGGCGACCATCGAAAGCCATCCTCGCTTTGGTTGGGGCGAGCTTGCTGACTATCTGCCCGGGCTGCAATCCCTTGGGGTGGGGTGTTTCGCAGGTCGACTCGATGATCCATCACCATGCGCACAAGCCCATTGTGCATGAAGGCGGGTTGGAGTCGGGCGCCGATTCCGGCGCTTATCGGCCCGACTCCGCAGCCACCCCGGCCTGAGCGGAAATCGGGCGGCTCGCCTTGCCGTCTCGGCCGCTTCGCGGTACAGTCCGCGTCCTTTCTGAGGACCATTTCCGCAAGATTCTCGACGACCTCTCGCATGGAGGCATGGCGATGAAGCACAAATGGCTCGCATTCGCATTGGTTGCCGCAGGACTTGGGACGCCGCTTGCTTGGCGTCAGCTCGCGTCGGCGGACGACTTGATCACGACCGATCGCGGAACCACGAAGGTCAGTCTCAAAGTCCAGCTTGAAAAAGGGCTGCGGGCCATGCGGCCCCAGGACTTCGAATTCCTGGCGGTCGTTCTGCAGCAGGTCGACGACGGCGAATTACCGCGCGACTTGGTCGACCAGGCGTTTCTCTGGGCCCGCCGGCAGCGCTCGTTTCGCGTGCAGTACTTCGAGAAAGTGCTGCGTTTGCTGGCCAAGCGCCAAGGCGTCGAGTTCGACACCGGCGACGTGTCGAGCTTCAATCCGGGCTTCAATCGGGCATCGACCCCGCGTTAAGGGGCCGACTTCCTACCACGGCCCGCGAATGTAATAGTCGCCGAACTGATCGGTGCTGCTGGGAATGGTCGGAGCGGGCAAGAAACCGCGACCGCCAGGGGCGTAGGGGCCCGGATACGCGCGTTGGTATTGGTGCCAGATCGGCGTCACGCTGGTCTGGGCCACGCCCCAGTTGTAGTGCGTCTGCAACTCGGCTGTCGGCGGAACCACCAACGCCACCGGCTGGCCCCACATGACGTCGTAGTAGCCGCCATCCCAGGGCACGCCGGCCGATTGCGCCCGAGCAAGACGATCGGCGCGATTTCCGCAGGCCGCCAACGGCGGATGATGCCGGCAGCCGTGCAGGCCGCAGCCGCGGCAGCCATGTCCTCCGCAACCATGCACTCCACAGCCGTGCGCTCCGCAGCCTGCCGCGGCGGCGGCGCGTTTCTTGGCGAGCAGACCGCCCGCCTGCGTCGAACCGGCGAACATCGTGGCGGCCAGGGTCAGCGCCGTCGTCGCCAACA
>DATNEC010000665.1:0-4115 GCA_035606815.1 Pirellulales bacterium | reverse complement strand
CGCTCGATTTGACGGGACTGCCTCCCACTCCCGCGGAGGTCGACGCGTTCCTGAACGACAAATCGCCAGCCGCGTACGAAAAGGTTGTGGATCGCCTGCTGGCCTTGCCGCGCTATGGCGAGCGCATGGCCCAGCGCTGGCTGGATGCCGCGCGCTATGCCGACACCAACGGCTACCAGACCGATGCCGAGCGCAGCATGTGGCGCTGGCGCGACTGGGTGATCGACGCCTACAACCGCAATCTGCCGTTCGACCAGTTCACCGTCGAGCAACTTGCCGGCGACATGCTGCCCGGCTGCACGCTCGACCAGCAGATCGCCACCGGCTTCAACCGCAACCATCGCGGCAACGGCGAAGGCGGCATCATTCCGGCCGAGTACGCCGTGGAATACGTGGTCGACCGCGTCGATGCCACGTCCACCGTCTGGCTCGGGCTGACGATGGGCTGCGCGCGGTGCCACGATCACAAGTTCGATCCCGTCACGCAGCGCGAGTTTTACGGCGCGTTCGCCTATTTCAACAACGTGCCGGAGCGCGGCAAGGCGGTGAAGGCGGGCAATTCGCCGCCGGTCGTCAAATCGCCAACTCCGCACGAGCAGCGCGAGCTGGCCGACCTCGATCGTTCGCTGGCCTCCGCCGAGGCCGAGTTTCAACCGCTTGCCGCCGAGTTGCCTGCTGCCCAGGCGGCCTGGGAAAGCGAGGCGGCGAAATCGTCGCCCGAGGATTGGACGTTTTCGGAGGGACTTATAGCGCGGCTTGCATTCGACGGCCAGACGCAAAACGAAATCGACCCCGAGTCGCGTCCAATCTTCATCGATGGCGAGCCGACCTTCGCTGCCGGCCGCACGGACCACGCGGCCGTGTTCGATGGCCGTCGGTTCGTCGATGCCGGCTCGGCCGGGGCCTTCGGCTATCTCGACAAGTTCTCACTCTCCGCCTGGATCAATCCGGCCCAGGCCGACGCGGGCACGGCGATCTCGCGGATGAAAGACGCGCCGGAGGCGAGCGGCTACTATTTGCGAATCGTCGATGGCCGGGTGCAATTGAACCTGGTGATGCGCTGGCTCGACGATTGCCTGCGGGTCGAAACCGAGCGGCGTCTGGCGCCGGGCGAATGGCGCCACGTGACGGCGACCTACGACGGCTCGCGCGTCGCCGCGGGGATCAAGATTTACATCGACGGCCGGCCCGAGCCGCTCAAGGTGATCGTCGACGATCTGAACCAAACGTTTGCCGTCGAAGAGCCGCTGCGAATCGGCGGCGGAGGCGGGCCGGAAGGCCGTTTTCATGGAATGCTCGACGACGTGCGAGCCTATCGCCGGGCGTTGACCGCAGACGAAGCGGCGATCGTGGCGACGGCCCAATCGATCGGCGAGATTCTCGCCCTGCCCGCCGCCGATCGCTCGGCGAACCAATCGCGAAAGCTGGCCGCATATTTCTTGGCGGAACAGGCGCCCGAAGCGGTCCGCGCCGCCTGGCGGCGCGTCGTCGAGCTTCGCGCCCGGCGTGCGGCGCTCGTCGAAAGCTTTCCGACGACGATGGTCATGCAGGAAATGTCGACGCCGCGCGAGACGCACCTGCTCTTGCGAGGAGAGTACGACAAGCCGGGCGAGCGCGTCGCGCCTTGCGTGCCGGCCAGCTTGCCGCCGCTGCCGGCCGGCGCGCCGAACAATCGGCTGGGCTTCGCACGTTGGCTGGTCGATCCCGCGAATCCGCTCACCGCGCGCGTGGCGGTGAACCGATATTGGCAGATGCTGTTCGGCGTCGGCATCGTCAAGACGGTCGACGATTTCGGCGCCCAGGGCGAAGCGCCGAGCCACCCCGAGTTGCTCGATTGGCTGGCGACCGAATACGTCGCCAACGGCTGGGATACAAAGGCGCTGCTGCGCACGATCGTGACCAGCGCGACCTATCGCCAGGCCTCGAAGCCGACTGCCGAATTGTTGCGCCGCGACCCCGAGAACCGGTTGCTCGCCCGCGGGCCGCGCGTGCGGCTGGCGGCGGAGATGATCCGCGACCAGGCGCTGGCCGCCAGCGGCTTGCTGGTCGAGCGCGTCGGCGGGCCTTCGGTCAAGCCGTATCAGCCAGGCGATCTGTGGAAGGAGTTGGCCAGCGTCGAGTACGTACAGGACTACGGCGAGAAACTGTATCGCCGCAGCCTCTACACGTTTTGGAAGCGGACCGTGGCGCCGCCGACGATGATCGCCTTCGACGCGGCCGGCCGCGAGACCTGCACCGTGCGCGAGACGCGCACCAACACGCCGCTGCAAGCTTTGGCGCTGTTGAACGAAGTGACGTTCGTCGAAGCGGCCCGAATGCTGGCCCAGCGCGTGATGCTCGAAGGGGGCGAAACGCCCGAGGCGCGGATCACGCTGGCCTTTCGGCTCGCCGTCGCGCGGCCTCCCCGGCCGGAGGAGTTGGAGATTTTGGTGAAGGGCTTTGCGAGTCACCTGGCGCGCTATCGGGCCGAGCCGCAAGCGGCGGCTGAATTGTTGAATACCGGCGAGGCGCCGCACGACACACGGCTCGATGCGGCCGAGTTGGCGGCTTACACGGCGGTGGCCGGCGTGATTTTGAATTTAGATGAGACCGTGACGAAGGAGTAATGCTTTGGCCTCGGTGCGCCATTTGGAGCGAGCCACGGATGAAACACGGATCGAACACGGATGAAATCACTGGGAATTTCGCCCTCGGCCAAACGAAAGCAGGGTCGAAGCAGAAAGTTTTCTATTTGTTATCTGTGTTCGATCCGTGTTTCATCCGTGGCTAATGCAAATAGTAACGTCGCCAACCCACTCGCATGAGGACATTCATGCACCCGATGTTGGAAAGCTCGCTGCTCTTGAACCGCCGCCATTTCTTCGGCCGCACGGCGACCGGGCTGGGCGTCGCGGCGCTGGCGTCGCTGTTGGGCCAGGAGCAAGCGGGCGCCGATGAGGCGTCCGTGGGCGGTCTGCCCGGCTTGCCCCATTTTCCGGCGAAAGCCAAGCGCGTGATCTACCTGTTTCAATCGGGCGCCCCGTCGCAGATGGACTTGTTCGACCACAAGCCGCACCTGGCCGAGCTGCGCGGCCAGGAACTGCCCGACTCGATCCGCCGCGGGCAGCGACTGACCGGCATGACCGCCACGCAAACCAGCTTTCCGATCGCGCCGAGCAAATTCTCATTCGCCCGGCACGGCGACAGCGGCGCCTGGCTAAGCGAACTGCTGCCGCACACGGCCCGCATCGCCGACCGGCTGTGCTTCGTGAAGTCGATGCACACCGAAGCCATCAACCACGACCCGGCGGTGACTTTCTTTCAGACCGGCGCCCAACTGGCCGGCCGGCCCAGCATGGGCGCCTGGCTTTCCTACGGCCTCGGGACCGAGAACCGCGACTTGCCCGCCTTCGTCGCAATGGTTTCGCAAGGCAGCGGCAACCTGAACGATCAGCCGCTTTACGACCGGCTGTGGGGGAGCGGTTTTTTGCCGACGAAGTTCCAGGGCGTCAAGTTCCGCTCGGCCGGCGAGCCGGTGCTGTATCTGTCGAACCCGGCCGGAGTGTCGGCCGACGGGCGGCGGCGGATGCTCGACGATCTGGCCCGACTCAATCAACTCAAGCTGGCCGAACTGGGCGACCCGGAGATTGCGACCCGGATCGCCCAATACGAGCTGGCTTACCGGATGCAAACTTCGGTGCCGGAATTGACCGACGTCTCGAACGAGCCGGCCCACGTGTTCGAGTTGTACGGCGCCGACGCGGCGAAGCCGGGCACATACGCGGCCAACTGCCTGCTGGCCCGGCGGCTGGTCGAGCGGGGCGTGCGGTTCGTGCAGTTGTTCCATCGCGGCTGGGACCAGCACACCTCGCTGCCCGAGCAGATCGTCGGCCAGGCCCGCGACACCGACCAGGCCTCGGCGGCGCTCGTCGCCGATCTGGAACAGCGCGGCTTGCTCGACGATACGCTCGTCGTGTGGGGCGGCGAATTTGGCCGTACGGTGTATTGTCAAGGGCGGCTGACGGCCGAAGACTACGGCCGCGACCACCACCCACGCGCTTTCACCGTCTGGCTGGCCGGCGCCGGGATCAAGCCCGGTATGTCGCACGGCGAGACCGACGACTACTGCTACAACA
>DATNEC010000643.1:0-5504 GCA_035606815.1 Pirellulales bacterium | reverse complement strand
TTGGCCCAGTCGAAATCAAAGAAGCTAAATGCTCTGGTGTTCATGAGCGTCCGCCTCGACCAAAAACGATCGTGCTCGCAGATCGAGCACTTCAGTTTCTGGCCGCCCTTCAGCACTTCTTTAGCGTCGTCTCGTGCCATTGGCTATTCGGTTTACGGCTCGCCATACGGCCCGTTACGACGGTTTATGCGGCGGAAGCCAGGGCGCAGTTGCGCCCTGGCTTCATTCTTTCGCGGCGGACGCTAGGCCGACGCCGGCTTGGCGATGTTCACATAGGCATGCACGTGTGGCGAGCCGCGGAAGTGCCAGACGAAGCCCGGTCCTTCCAGCCGCCAGATGTCCCACTCCTGGTCGTTGCCCAAATTATCGGACTGGTAGAAGGCGGCGTGCAGCTTGTCGAGGTTCCCGTCGGCCTTCAGGATCGCCACGGCCTCGTCGACGTCCTCTTGGCGGTACGGCGCCAAGATGACTTTCATCACGTCTTCGACCAATTGCTTCTGGTCGCTCGAGAGCTCGCCGACGGCGATGCCGGGGAAGGTGGCGGAGCCGCCTTGCACGGCCACCTGGTTCTCCGAGGGCGCCTTGGGCAGCAGGGCCTTTTCGCGCTGCTTGCCGTCGAGCGCGGCGAAGACCTCGTTGGCTTTTTTCGTTTGATAATAGAAGACGTTGCCCGGCAGGCCGGCCTCGCCGTTGCCTGCGCCGTGCCCGTAAATGATCGGCCCGCCGAAGGCCACGTTCTCGACGCTGTCGCCGTCGGCGCGGATCGTCATGTGGCGGCCGGTCATTTCGAATTCGAATTTGCCGCTATCGGGCGTGCCGAACAGCGCGACGTGATACTGGTTCAAGCCGCCATTGTCGTCTTCCATCTGCTTGAGGAACCGCTCGTAGCCGTCGGGGCTGGTCACGCCGCGGAAAATCTCGTCGATCGTGGCCTGCTGGTCCTTGTTGAACAAATCGGCGATCTTCGGCTCGGTGACCGCCCAGTTGGCGTTGATCTTCGATCGCAGCGGATGGTCGAAGGGGAAGCAGATCTGCTTGCGCTGCTGGTCGTTGAGCGACTCGTAGAGCCGTTTGGCGGCCGTTTCGGCGCCGCTGGAGGGCTTGGGGGCCGCCGAGGCCGCCGGCAATTCGCCGGCCAGCGGCAGCGCGCTCGCCGCCAGCGCGGCCCCGCCGACGGCTTTGACGAAGTTGCGCCGCGTCCACGTGTCATCGCATTCCGGGCAGATCGCTCGTTTCTCGCTGCTCATGGCCTCGCTACCTCCTGGAAGGAACCGTTGATTTGCTCCGCCGCCTGCGGGCGGGACTGCCGGTTAGTGTACCCTCAAAACTCGCCGGATACAGCACCGCGAGAATTTTGGCCCGCATTTCGCAGCGGACTCGCGGGAGACTGAGGATCCCAAACCGGCATTACGAAAACACGAAAGAGCGAAAGCACGAAGCGATTCGAAATGAACGAGGACGCG
This sequence comes from Pirellulales bacterium, assembly GCA_035606815.1. Classification (GTDB taxonomy): domain Bacteria; phylum Planctomycetota; class Planctomycetia; order Pirellulales; family JAICIG01; genus JAICIG01. The sequence continues at coordinate 4,041 of DATNEC010000643.1, read as the reverse complement.
GATTTGCATTCGCTACGGCTGGCAATGGCCTTATACTACCACTGGTTCTTTCGCGTTTTCGCTCGTTCGTGTTTTCGTGATCTCCCTTAATGTCGGCGCCGTCGGCAAGCGAGATTCCTCGCCGGTTCCTCAATGTCGTACGCCCTCAATGCAACGCTTGGGTTCGTCGGGCGCCGAATCACGTATGGCGGGCTTCTCGTCTTCGCCCTCGTCGCAGCGAGCGCCGGCCGCGGCGTTTCGGCCGAAGATTGGCCGCGCTGGCGGGGCCCGGCGGGCAACGCCGTTTCTTCCGAAGAGAACTTGCCGCTGGAATGGAGCGCGACGCAAAACGTCGCCTGGAAGACGAAGATCGAAGGCGAGGGCTATTCGTCGCCGATCGTTTCGGGCGAGTGCGTGTTTCTCACGTCGAGCCTCGAAAACGGTTCTCGGCGGCTGACGCGCTGCCTGGACCGCGGCACGGGCGCGGTCCGTTGGACCCGCGAAATCGACGACGACGATCCCGAGATCGCCTCGTCGATGACCGGCCACGCCGCCGCCACTCCGGCCGCCGACGGCCAGCACGTCGTCGCCGCCTTCGGCCGCGCGGGCCTCGTCTGTTACGACTATGCCGGCCGGCAGTTGTGGCGCGCCGAACTCGGCCAGTTCGAGTCGGAGCTGGGCCTGGCCAGTTCGCCCATCATCGATGGCGATCGCATATTCATCGTTTGCCACCACGACGGCGACCGATTCACTTCGTTCGATTCTTATTTGCTGGCGGTGCGCGCGACCGACGGCGGCACGCTCTGGAAAACCGAGCGCCGCGGCGTGTATCGCTCGTGGAGCACGCCGATTGTCGCCCCCGTCGGCGAGCGCAAGCAACTCGTCGTCAGCGCCCAGGACGAACTGCGCGCTTACGATCCGCAGTCGGGCGAACTGCTCTGGAAAATCGCCGCCGCGACCGGCTGGGTGGCCCCAAGTCCGGTGTTCGCCCGCGGCTTGATCTTCGCCGCTTCGGGCAAGAACGGGCCGATCGTCGCCGCCCGGCCGACTGTCTCGGACAAGCCGGCCGCCGCGGGAGGGCCGGTCGCCGCTGGAAGCTCAGCCGCCGAAATCGTTTGGCAAGTCGATGGCGCCGGCCCGTATGTTTGCTCGCCGATCGCCTACGGCGACTATTTATATGTCCACAACGAGGCCGGGGTGCTGGCTTGCTACGAGGCGGCGACGGGCCGGCAGGTCTACCGGCGGCGGCTGAACGGGAAATTCACGGCTTCGGCCGCGGCGGGGGACGGCAGGCTGTATCTGACGAACGAGGATGGCACGACCTACGTGGTCGAAGCGGGCGCCGCTTTCAAGCTGTTGGCGGCCAACTCGCTGGAGGAATACTCGCTGGCCTCGCCCGCGATTTCCGGGCGGCGACTCTTCCTGCGCACGAAACAACACTTATACTGTATCGCGCCGGGAACCGAGCGGTCACGGTGATTGCCGCGTCTGACGAAACGAAATCTTGTTCTAGTTAAGAAGGGACGCAATCATGTCGCACTCGCTGCGTAATCTATCCGCCGCGCTCGCCGTCGTCTTGGCGACCGCCGCGCTGGCCCAGGCGGCCAGTCTGACCCAGGGACTCGACAAACAAGGCAAGCCGGATCTGAAATCGGCCGGCCCGCTGGCCTTCGGCCCCGACGGAGTGTTGTTCGTCGGCGATCCGCAAGGCGCGGCGATCTTTGCCATCGACACGGGCGACCGCAGCGAGAAATCGTCGCGCGGGCCGCTCAACGTGCAAAAACTCGACGAGCAGGCCGCCGCGCTCTTGGGCACGACGCCCGACAAGCTGCTGTTCAACGATCTGGCGGTCAACCCGGCCTCGGGCGCCGCATACCTTTCGGTCTCGCGAGGCAAGGGCCCCGACGCCTCGCCGGTGCTGCTCCGCGTCGACACGACCGGCAAGCTCTCCGAGCTGTCGTTGGACGACGTGAAATACGCGAAAGCCGCGCTGCCAAATGCGCCAGACCCGAGCGCCAAAGACCGCCGCGGCAATAGCCAGCGGCAAGAGTCGATCACCGAGGTCGCATACATTGACGGCCGCGTGCTCGTGGCCGGGTTGTCGAACGAAGAATTCGCCTCGAATCTGCGTTCGATCCCGTTCCCCTTCACCGAAGCCGACGCCGGCGCGAGCGTCGAGATTTATCACGGCGCCCACGGCAAGTTCGAGACCGCCTCGCCCGTGCGGACCTTCACGACCTACGGCATTGGCGGCCAAGACTATCTGCTGGCCGCCTATACCTGCACTCCGCTGGTCAAGATTCCGCTGGCGGACTTGACGCCCGGCAAGAAGGTCAAGGGGAAGACGATCGCCGAACTGGGCAACCGTAATCGCCCGCTCGACATGGTGGTCTACAAGAAAGACGGCCGCGACTGGCTGCTGATGGCCAACAATAGCCGCGGGGTGATGAAAATTCCGACGGACGGCTTCGACAAGGCCGAAGGGATCACCAAGCCGGTTTCCGACAAGGCCGGCATCAATTACCAGACGATCGAAGGCTTCAAGGGCGTTCAGCACTTGGACAAGTACGACGCCGACCGGGCGCTATTGCTCGTGCGCAACGACGCCGGGCAGTTGAACCTGCAGACCGTCGAGTTGCCCTAAACGAGCGGAGGATGGACTTCCAGTCCGTCCCCCGAAGCGCATTGCCACGAGTGAGCGTAGGATGGACTTCCAAGTCCGTCGTTGATAAGACGACGGACCAGAGGTCCATCCTACGTTGGCGAACATGAGGGAGAATCGCCGAATGCCCTCGATCTTCGACTCGCGTTGGTTCCTCGTCGCACTCGCGTTCTTGGCGATCACCGGTTGCCGAGCGAGAACTATTCCCGCTACGGCGACGCCGGCGTCTGGCGGCGCGGGGGCCGCCGAGACGGGCGATGTCGGCGGCGGTTCGCAAGCAAAGCTTCGCATGCTGATCGTCGGCAAGGGCGAGCACGTATTCGAAGTCTCGGGCATTGCGAAAACGGCGGCCGAAGAATTGGCCATGCGGCCTAAAGACGACCCGGCCTGGCAGGGGCGGTTCGCGGTTTACGCGCTGGCCGACCAGAAAGCGAGCATCGAAGGCCGCCCGGCGATGGCCGGCAGCTACTCGCTCGATGAAGGGCGTTTGCGATTCACGCCGCGCTACCCGCCCGAGCCGGGCGTGATCTATCGGGCCGTTTATCGCCCAAGCGAAGCGGCCTCCAAGGAACAAGCGGCCGGCTTGACCGCCGACTTCGAGATCCCTGCTCTTCGCGAGACGCCGCCTACCGAAATCACTGCGGTTTACCCGTCCCGCGATAAGCTGCCCGAAAACCAGTTGAAGTTTTATCTGCACTTCTCGGCGCCGATGTCGCGCGGCGAAGCCTACGAACATGTGCGGCTGCTCGACGCCGCGGGACGACCCATTGAGTTGCCGTTCCTCGAATTGGGCGAGGAACTGTGGGATGGCGATTTCCGGCGGTTTACCTTGTTTTTCGATCCGGGCCGGATCAAGCGCGGATTGAAGCCCCGCGAAGAGGTCGGCCCGGCGTTGGAGGAGGGCAAGCATTACACGTTGGTCGTCGATCGCGCTTGGCGCGACGCCGCCGGGCGCCCGCTCGCCGGCGAGTTCCGCAAGTCTTTCGACGTCGGGCCGCCCGACGATGCGCCGCCCGACCCCGCGGCCTGGAAACTCCGTCTGCCCGCGGCGGACTCGCGGCAGCCGCTACGAGTTGAGTTTCCCGAATCGCTCGATCATGCCCTCCTTGGCCGCCTTCTCAACGTCGAGCGCGCCGGCGAAGCCGTGCCGGGGGAGATTTCCATCGTAAACGATGAAATGCTTTGGCAGTTCATGCCGCGCGATGCTTGGCGCGCGGGCAGCTATCAACTGGTCGTCGGCACGGCGCTTGAGGATCTGGGGGGCAACAGCGTCGGCCGGCCGTTCGAAGTCGACGAACTCAAGCCCGTCACCAGCGATGTTGCAAAGGAATTCGTGCGAGTTCCCTTCGAAGTCCCGTGACTTCCCCGCAACCGGCAGTACGCCCGGAGGCGACTGCCGG
>DATNEC010000636.1:0-4373 GCA_035606815.1 Pirellulales bacterium | reverse complement strand
CTGGCCGAGATCAAGCGGGTCTCGCTGCTCAAGCTCAGCGACAACCAGATCGCCGACCTGGCGCCGATCGCCGGCTGCAACCAACTCGGCATGTTGATGCTGGAGCGCAACAAGCTCACCGACCTGGCCCCGTTGGTCGCCGCCGCCAAAGCCGACGCCGAAGGCGAAAAGCGATTTGCGCCCTACCTGCGGCTCTACCTGGCCGACAACCCGCTGAGCGATGCCGCCAAGAACGAGCAGTTGCCGGCCCTGAAGGGCTTTGGAGTTCGACTGCAATAGAGCGGCGAGGTTTCGCGTTGCAGGGGTGGGTAGCTTCACGTGCGTGGAATCGGCGCCGGCCAAGACCGCGCCGAACGGCAAACGGATTTGCGAATCCGCGACGAAACTCCCAGTTCGGATCGGACGCTTCCATGAATCCCAACAAAGCGCTTTGGCAAAAAGGCGATTTCACGCGCATTGCCGCGACGATGCGCGAAAGCGGAGAGGCGCTCATTGAGCGCATCGGCGTATCGAAGGCGCTGAAAGTTCTGGACCTGGGCTGCGGGGACGGCACGACGGCCCTTCCCGCGGCGAAGCGCGGAGCGGAGGTGCTGGGCGTCGATCTCACGCCGCACCTCGTTGACGCAGGCAACCGGCGGTCCAGGGAATTGGGCTTGGCGAACTGCCGGTTCCAGGAAGGCGATGCAACCAATCTGCACTCGCTGCCAGACCAAGCGTTCGACCTCGTCGTGAGCATCTTTGGCGCGATGTTTGCGCCCAAGCCGTTTGATGTCGCCAAAGAGATGGTCCGCGTGACCCGGCCAGGCGGTCGGATCGTGATGGGCAACTGGATTCCCAACGATCCGACGCTGGTGGCGCAGTTGCTGAAGATCACCTCGGCCTACACTCCGCCGCCGCCGGAAGGCTTCGTCAGTCCGATGACGTGGGGCATCGAGAGCCATGTGGTCGAGCGGTTCGGCGCCGCGGGGATTCCGGCGGCGAGCATCTCCTTCGCGCGAGAAATGTTCGAGTTCGATTTTCCCGGCAGTCCGGCGGCCTTCGTGGATGAATTCAGGAGATATTACGGGCCGACGATGAACGCCTTCGAGGCGGCGGAAAAGAACGGCCGAGCGGGCGACTTGAAGAAAGAGTTGGATGATTTGTTCCGCCGCGAGAACAAGAGCGGGCGCGACGACGTCACGTACATCTCGGCGGCCTTTCTGCGAATTACGGTCGGACGCTGAACCCCATTGCGGACTTTTCTTGTCCAAATTCCGCGAAAAGCCTACAATCATCAAAGGTCGATAATGCGTTGTGGGCCGCCAAGGCCAAAACCTTCGTTGTTCGAGGGCGCCGTTGGGGCTTGCTCGGGCATTTTCAGGAGGAACCGCGATGCTAAACCTTTTTTCCGACCGTCGTTACCGCGATTGTGAAGGCGCCTCGCGGCGAGAATTCCTGAAGATCGGGGCGTTAGGCTCCGGCGCCCTGACCCTGCCGGGCTTGTTGGCGGCCCGTGCCGAGGCCAAAGCCGCCGGGCAGACGGCGAAAGACACTTCGGTCGTCTGGATTTGGCTGGGCGGCGGGCCGACGCACGTGGAAACGTTCGACCCTAAGCTGACCGCGCCGGCCGAATACCGCAGCGTCACCGGCGAGGTCTCGACGCCGATCGCCGGCGTGACGGTGGGCGGCACGTTCCCCAACATCGCCCGCATGGCCGACAAAATGGCCTTCGTCCGTTCGTTCGCCCACACCAACAGCGGCCACGGGGGCGGCACGCACTTCGTGATGACCGGCTACGACAACCGCGTGATCGACAATGGCGGATTGCCTTCGCGCCCTTCGATCGGTTCGATCGCGGCCCGCGTCCGCGGCGCCAACCACGCACAGACGGGCATGCCGACTTATGTCCGGCTGGGCGGCATCGCCGCCGATGGCCCGGCATTCTTGGGGCCGGCCTTTGCGCCGTTCGATCCGAGCGGGCAGGCCCGCAAGAATATGTCGCTGGCGATCGCCGACGAACGGCTGAGCGACCGCCGTGTGCTGTTGGCTGGACTCGATCGTCTCAAGTATCGCGCCGATCAAGACAATTTGATGGACGGCCTCGACCGCTTCGAGCAGCAAGCTTTCAACCTGGTGCTGGGCAAAGCCCCGGCCGCCTTCGACCTCAAGGATGAAGACCCGAAACTCGTCGAGCGCTATGGCAAGGGCCTTGGCGAGCAGTTGCTGCGGGCGCGGCGGTTGTGCGAGGCCGGTTGCGGCTTCGTCACCGTTTCGTATGGCGGCTGGGACATGCACGGCCAGATCAAGCAGGGTCTCGAACGACGCAGTCCCGAATTGGATCGGGGCGTGGCCAGCTTCGTGCAAGATGTCTGCGACCGCGGACTGTCCGACAGGATTTTGCTGGTGATCACCGGCGAGTTCGGCCGCACGCCCAAGGTGAACCGCAACGCGGGCCGCGACCACTGGGCCCCCTTGAGCACGCTGGCGCTGGCCGGCGGCGGCTTGCAGATGGGTCAGGTCGTCGGCGAATCGGCGGCCAAGGTCGACGTGCCGCATTCGACGCCGATCCGCCCGCAAGATCTGATGGCCACCATCTTCCACGTGCTCGGTCTCGATCCGCGCACGCAGTTCGTCAACCCAGGCGGCCGGCCGGTTTACATGCTCGAAGAGGGCCAGCCGATCGCGGAGTTGATCTAAGCCATGCCTCAACGCGCCGGAAGCTGCTCCGGCTTGAAGGCATGCACCGGATAGCCGCTTTCGCCGTTCCAGACGTGCAGAACGCCGTCGCGGCCGCCGCCCAGCACCAGCTTACCGTCGGACGTGGCGACGGCGGCCTGCATGAATGCGGCGCCCTCTTTGAACGCGCGCACGTCGCGCTGGCTGCTCGTGCGGTGCATCCGCACGGTGCGGTCGCCTGAACTGGCCAGCAGGTGCTCGGTGTCGCCGATGAAGGCGATGGAATTCACCTCGCGCTTGTAATCGCCCAATTGATAGGTGTCGCCGCGCAGCGTGCGAACGACGGCGCCCGTCTCGAAGTTCCAGAGCTTGATCGTCTGGTCGCCGCCGCAACTGGCCAGCAGCGCCCCGTCGGGCCGCCAGCAAACGCCTAGCACGTGGTGCGAATGCCCCTCGAACGTGCGCACCAGCGCGCCATCGGCGATGCGAAAAACTCTCATCAGCCGATCGGCAGAGGCGGTCGCCAGGAATTGGCCGTCGGGCGAGAACTTGACGCCGTAAATCGCGTCGCGGTGCGCCGACGATAGGTCGGCCGCGAGCGCGCCGTCCGCGACGTTCCAGATTTTCAATTGCCCATAGCGCGCGGCAATTCCGCCGCCGGTCGCCAGCAATTTGCCGTCGGGGCTGAAATCGAGCGCCAGCACGCGATCGACCAGCCGGTCGGGATCGTCGGGCCGGCCGATCGTTCCTTCGAGCATCCAACTCGCGGCGGTTTTCCAGACCGCGATTTTGCCATCGGCCCCGGCGGCGAAGAACCGCCCGTCCGCGGAACCGGCCAGGGCTTGCACGGGGCTTGCTTGCGCGAGCACTTCGAGCGGGGCGCCGCTCTCGGCGTCGTAAAGCACGAGCGGCGGGGCCTCGCCGCCGACCGCCAGTTGCGCCGAATCGGCCGAAAACGCGATCGCCCGCAAAGGGGGCGGGGCGACTTGGGACGCGTCGGCGAGCATTTTCTTCTCAGCCTCGCGCGTGGCCAGCAGGGCCTCGGCGCCGGCGACGGCTTGTTGCGCCGCGGGGACGGCGGTCTTCGCGCGTTCGAGAACCGCGGCCGCCGTGGCGATGAAGTTGACGGCGCCCACGAGCGCGCTGCGGGCCTCTTGCAACTCTCGCTCCGGTCCCTTGGCCTTGTTGGCGGCTTCGTTGGCGGCGCGTTTCGCCTCTTGGTTCTTGCGTTCCGCCTCGCGGAATTCGTCGACCGCCGGCTTGAGCGCCGCTTCGGCCGCTTGTTTCTTGGCGCGCGAATCGGCCAGCGCCTTTTCGGCCGATTCGCGGGCCGCCGCGAGATCCTTGTTCTCCTTGTCCTTTTCGACCGCGACGCGCGCTGTTTCGGCGGCGGCCATCGCTTGCTTCACCGCCTTGTCGGTCTCGGCGAGCGCCGCCTGCGCCGCAGACTTTTTGTCGGCGGCCGTTTGCAAGACCGCGGCCATCGCGCTCGCCGTCGCCTCGGCGGCAGTCCGGGCTTCGACCGCCTTGGCCGATTTTTCGGTCTTTTCCGCCAGCGTCTTGTCGGCCTGCTCCTTGGCTTTGTTCGCGCCTTCGACGACCGCCGTTTCTCGCTTCAGCGTTTCTTCGGCTTCGCGATGCTCCTCCTTGCGATACTCGATGCAGGCCCGGGCGTAGTTGACCGCCGCGTCGCCGTGCGCGAGCGCCTGGGCCGCTCG
>DATNEC010000327.1:0-8121 GCA_035606815.1 Pirellulales bacterium | reverse complement strand
GGACGGTCAGTCTTGACGGGCGGCCGAGCGGGCCGGCGCGGGCGGCTCGGCTGGCCTTCGTGCTGGGGCCTTCCGCCACCCGACGGCGCCGTGCGCGGCTCGTTTTGGCGCCGCGTGCCCGGCTTGATCATCGTCAACGAGACGCGGCGGCGATCCTTCTCGACCTCCCGCACCCAGACCCTCACGATGTCGCCGACCGAGACCACGTCGTGCGGGTCTTGCACGAACTTATTGGCCAACTGGCTCACGTGAACCAGTCCGCTGTCCTTCAGGCCGATATCGACGAAGGCCCCGAAATCGACCACGTTCAAGACCGTGCCCATCAGTTCGAGCCCCGGCGCCAGATCGTCGAGCTTGAGAATGCCGTGCTTGAAGATCGGCTGCGGCAGATTTTCCCGCGGGTCTCTTCCCGGCCGCGCCAGTTGGGCCACGATATCGGCGAGCGTGAGCGCGCCCGCTTGCAACTGCCGGGCCAACTCTTCGAGGTTCAACTTCGTCACCCGTTCGGCCACTTGCGCGGCGCGCTGGCCGTCGGCCAGATCTTCGGGCGTCGCTTCGAGCTTGGCCAGCGTTTGTCGAGCCAGATCGTAGCTCTCCGGGTGAATCCAGGTGGCGTCCAGCGGGTTGGCGCCAAGGGCGATCTTCAAGAAGCCCGCCGCCTGGATGAACGCCGCTTCGCCGAACCCCTGCACGCTTTTCAACTCTTCGCGGCTCTTGAACGGGCCGTGGACGGTACGATAGTCGAACACCCGCTGCGCCGTCAGTTGATTCAAGCCCGAGACGTACTTCAATAGCGCCGGGCTGGCCGTGTTGAGATCGACGCCCACGTAATTCACGCACGACGCCACCACGGCATCGAGCGACTCGCGCAGGTGCTTGGCCTTGACGTCGTGTTGGTACATGCCGACGCCGATGCTGGCCGCGTCGATCTTTACCAATTCGCTCAACGGATCTTGCAGCCGGCGGCCGATGGAGATGGCGCCGCGCAGCGTCGCGTCGTATTGAGGGAATTCTTCGCGTCCCAGGCGGCTGGCCGAGTAGACGCTCGCGCCCGCCTCGTTGACGATCACATAGGCGACGTTGTGTTCGGCCAGTTCGCCGGCGATCAGATCGCTGATCCAACGTTCCGTCTCGCGGCAGGCCGTACCGTTGCCGATCGCCACGACCGAAAGCTGGTGCTGCCGGATCATCTCCACCAATTTTTTACTGGCCTCGGCGCGGCGCTCCTCCTTACCGATGATGTGGACCAAGCCGTGATCGAGCAATTGGCCGAACTCGTCGAGCGCCACCAATTTGCAGCCGCTCTTGAACGCCGGATCGATCGCCAGCACCCGTCGATCTCGCACCGGCGATTGCAGCAGCAGATTTCGCAGGTTGCGTGCGAAGACCTGCACGGCCTGCGATTCGGCGCGATCGGTCAGCTCGCGGCGGAATTCACGTTCCAAGCTCGGCAGCACCAGCCGGGCCAAGGCGTCACGCGCACAGCCTCTCAGAAAGTCGGCGTGCGGATGACCTTCGGGGACGAGCAATTCATCGACGACGCGAAACATCGCTTCGACGTCGGCTTCGACCTTGACCCGCAGCGCCTTGGCGCGTTCGCCTCGATTGATCGCCAACACGCGGTGCGGCGGAATCTTCGAGAGGGCTTCGCTGTACTTGAAGTAATCGCGAAACGCCTTGTGCTCGGCTTTTTTGTCTTTAGGGGCGCCTTTCTTTTTTTTCTTCTGCTTGAGCCGTTTGCCGAACTGCAGATCGGGAGAAACGTCGTGAACGATCGCGGGCTGAGCGGCGGCCGGCGCCGGCTCAACAAGGCCCTCGTCGCCCGCCGACGACCGATGGGCCACCGCGGTTTGAAGCAGCGCCATCTCAACCGGCGCCACTTCAACCAGCGTCGAGTCGGCGGCGGTTGCTTGCGCTTCGGCCGCCACCGCTGCTTCGGACGAGTGTGGAATCGCCTCCGCAGGCGCTTCGGCCTCTGAGACGGGCATCGCCAGCGGCGCCGCCTCGGCTTGGCTGAGCGGCTCGACCTGCGCCGCGAGTTCGCTGGAAAGCTCCATCGAAGCGAGCGATTCAGAGGGCCGAGGCGCCGCCGCGTCGGAAGGGACCGTTGGCTCCTCGGCCGCGATTGGCTCAGGGGTCGCGGGCTGCTCGGAGCGCGGCGCGGCCGGCGCGGGTTCTTCGACGGTTGCGTCGCTTTCCGGTTCGACGGCGGTCGATGTCAGCTTGCCGCTCTGTTCGAGAATGCCGCGAAGGCGGCCTCGCAAGTCGGCCCGCTCACTGAACATTTCGGCCAGAATGTGGCCGGCGCCGAGCAAGGCGTCGGCCGCGGTGGCCACCTTGCGGTCCGTGTTGACGTAGTCGCGCGCTCGGGCGTCGAGATCGGCGCAGGCCGGATCGGCCCGCAGGATCTCCAGGGCAAGAGGTTCTAGCCCTCGTTCGCGGGCGGCGGCGCCCAGGGTCTGCTTTTTGGGCTTGAACGGCAGGTAAAGATCTTCCAGCCGTTTTGCCGTATCGGCGGCTTCGATGGCGGCCGCCAATTCCGGCGTCAGCTTGCCCTGCGACTCGATCGAGCGGAGGATCGTCTGCTTGCGTTCCGCAAGCAGACGCAGCTTGACGACGCGCGCCTGAATCTGGCGAATCTGCTCTTCGTCGAGCCCGCCCGTCTGGTCTTTGCGATAGCGCGTGATGAACGGGACCGTGTTGCCGGCATCCAACAAATCGATGACCGACTGAACGCGCGGGCCGGCTAGCCCGAGGGACTGGCACACCTGCCCCAGATCGATCGCAACCGTACTCGCCATAAGGGCTGATTCCGACAGCGAACTGTTCGCCGCAAGAGTTTTCGTGAAATATACTTAACCGTTTTCGCAATCTAGGCGCTCGGCAATTGACTGTCAAGTTGCCGCGACCGCCCGCAGTGATGGGAGCGTCTCGCTACGACGCTCTTATGTCTCGACGCCTTCCGCTTCGCCAAGGCTGGCTTCAGCCTGAGAACTCTTGGCCGGTTGTTCGGGAGAGCCGCATTCATCACGCTCTCTTATGCTATCCCGCGCAGATCAGCGCCGTTCGGGGCTTTTGCCGAACCGCCTGCTTTTCTTTCGGGCGAATCATTGACGAACGTTCGCGCATCGATTCTTCCTGCCTTTGTAACTTTGGTATGCCGGTTGGGCGATCGTCGCCTATAGCTATGGATACGATCGCACGGGTCGTTTCCAGATTCCGACCGCGCGGCCAAGCCGCCTCGCTTTCCTGTTTTACCGATCACGCGGCGTCCCAGCCAATTGCCCTTCCTCCAGAGCATCCCAACGGCGCTGAAAAATGCCTCATTTCCGAAAAATTAGATCAAACCCGCGCAATGCCGTAAGCCGATATAACGCATACGACCGCCCGAGGATTGCCAGCGGCGTGCGCAGGGGTTGCGCATGCTCTGCGCCGGACACGCGTGGCGGGTGTCCGGGGCCGGAGTCGTTTGATCTGCCGCGCTTAGGAAAACTCTCCATGGCACGAAGCCGCTTGCGCGTGTACTACGGTCCGGAAACTTCGCCGGCTCCGGTCGCGGAAAACGACAATCAGGGCAAAGTGCGGGTGCCGCTCAGCGAAATCTTTCCCCTGCTGGCCGACGCCGTCCGCAATGAGCGGACATGGCTTCGAGATTTCGAAAATGAAGAGATCGCTATTTCCACGGATCTCTACGAGGTCATCCTAGCCTACCAATATTGCCGCCGTCCTTCGGCCTAATGCCTGGCTTTTGACCCTGTAATCTCTGCCCAGGCCGCCTAGAATAGAGTCATGGCGGACGTTTGCCGCGGACCCGCGAAGTTCGGCCGTGTCGGCCGACTTGGGGGCGGCGAGGGGCGGTAGAGGCATTTGGCGTGACTGATCGAGATTCTTCGCCCGCGGGCGATTCTTCGGCTGCCGAGAACCTGTCTCAAGCCGCCGAGTTGCTGACATCCAATTTTTCCAAGGGCGCCGCGGGCGATCGGGTCAGCGACCTGATCGCCATGATCAAGGAGTCGGCCGACAAGCTGGCCCAAGACCAGACGAGTCGCGGCGATCTGAAGATTCTGAGCCGCACGCTGCGCGAGTTGCGGTACGCCTTCAAGGTTTTTTCGCCCTATCGCGACCGTCGCAAGGTGACCGTGTTCGGATCGGCCCGCACGCGGCCCAACGAACCGGCCTTCGAGCAAGCGGTGGCGTTCGGCAAGGCGATGGCCGCCGAGCGCTGGTTGGTCGTCACGGGCGCCGCCAGCGGCATCATGGAAGCCGGACATCTCGGCGCCGGCCGCGAGAACTCGATGGGCCTGAACATCATGCTGCCGTTCGAGCAGGAGGCGAACCCGGTCATCGCCGGCGATCCCAAGCTCGTCCACATGAAGTATTTCTTCACCCGCAAGTTGATGTTCGTCAAGGAATGCGACGCGGTCTGCTTGCTGCCCGGCGGATTCGGCACGCTCGACGAAGGCCTGGAGGTGCTGACGCTGTTGCAGACCGGCAAACGCGACATGGTGCCGGTCGTGTTTCTCGACGAACCGGGCGGCGCCTTTTGGAACGATTGGAACGAATTCGTTCGACGTCGCCTGCTGGGCAATCGCTTGATCTCGCCCGAGGATCTTTCGCTCTACAAATTGACCGACCGCGTCGACGTGGCGGTGGCCGAGATCCTGCAATTCTTCCGCGTCTACCACAGCATGCGCTATGTGCGCAACAAGCTCGTGTTGCGGTTGCGCTCGGCGCCCAGCGAAGCGCTGCTCGCCCACATCAACGAGCACTTCGCCGATATTTTGGCTGAAGGGCAATTCAAAGTCAGCGGGCCGCTGCCGGAAGAAGACGAGCCGGAAATGGCGAACCTTCCGCGGCTCGTGATGCGATTCAACCGCCGCAATCTCGGCCGGCTGCGGCAGTTGATCGATTGCTTGAATCGAGGGGACGTGGAAGGAGCGGGGAGTGAGGAGATAGGAGTCAGGAGGTAGGAGCAGGCGAGCCGGAGGCGTCAGCCCCGGATGCGCCGTGCCGTTCATCGCTTGCGGCCTCGGGATTCCGACCCCGCCACGCTCGAATGGCCGCGGCATCGACGGCGCTGTCGCGCAGCCGCAACTGGCGGAGTTGCTCGAGGCGCTCGGGCGGAGCAAGCTCCAACAGCCGTTTCATCGTCAGCGGCGGCCCGTCGAGCAACCGTCGGGCCTCGAGCACTTGCGCCACATAGACCGTGCGATCGCCCGTGTCGAGCTGCGTCTCGACGCCGCAATCGAGCCAGCCGAGCGAATCGCCGAGCAAAGGGCTGCCGGTAACCGCTCGATCGAACGAGAGTCCCGCGAACTTGTCGACGTCGCGGCCCGACTGCAAGCCGAACCGCCAAACCCATTCGAGATGCCGCTCGGCCAGCAAATGGGCGCCGAAGGCCTTGCTCGCTTCGATCAATCGCCAGGTGTGATGTTGCTTGGCGACGGCGATCAGGACGCGCGGCAGCTCCGGAACAAGCGAGGCATGGCTGACGAAGGTCGCGATCAGCCCGCCCCTCAAACCATCCGCCTCGGCGGTAATCAGCCACAACTCGCGGTCGGCGAGCGCGAACAACTCGGACGAGGCGGCAAAATTCATCTTGCGACTTTTCCCAGGGCGATGACGCGATGTAGCCCGGCCGTCCTCGGCCGGGCGTTTTTGATTCTTCACGGCCGAGGGCGGCCGTGCCAGATGTTCGAGAGCCCTTCGAGTTGGTATCCCAATTCACGCAAAGATCGTCTCGAACCAGGCCCGCAATTCCGGCCACTGTTTGTGATAAAAGACAAGCCCGGCCAAGCCCAGGTAAAATGCTCCGCAGCCGATCACGCCCAGCCGCGCCAGCCAATGCGGCCGCAGTTCCGCCGGAAGCAGCCGGCAATTGATCCAGAGCAAATGAAACGCGGTGGCCCCAATGGCTAGGTTGTTCAGGTTCGCAATCACGATCGTCATCAACTTGGGCGTGCCGTAGGTGCTGAACAGATAGGCGCAGACCGCCGACCAGAGCACGTAGCAGCCGAGGATCGCGTAGTAGATTCGCTTGGCCTGGTTGCCCGACATGGTTTCGCGAATTCGCCGATTGCCCGACCAGAGAATATCCGTCCAGCGGCGGCTGAAGTCATCGACGATCGACATCTGGCTGGGCAGCATCACCATCATGCCGACGAACACCGCCACGATCCACAACAGCTTGGCGGCGGCGGCCGAAAACTGCGGCGCGTGCCGGATGCCGTCGGCCGTGATCAGCGACTGCGCCCACTCCAGCTTGGCGACCGAGAGATGCGAGTGCGGGGCGAACTCCAGCGATAGCAAGGCCGGCAGCGCCATGCCCATGAAGCAGCCCGGGCCCCAGACGAGAACCTGGTCGGTCAGAATGTATTTCCACCAGCGGCGCCAGCGCGCCAAGTTCGTCGCATTGATGACAAACACCTTGCCGAGATGGCTCAGCGAAATGTGGCGGCCGCCGATCGCGCTGGGAATGGCCCCGACGAGACGTCCCATGCCCCAGCCTTTATCGCGCACGAAGTTGCTGTAGGTTGAATTGCCCAAGCCGCCGCCGCCCGCGTAGCCCGCGAAGGCGCCGAGGATGGCGATATTGCCCAGGGCCAATTCCGGCCACGCGCCTTCCGCCAGCCGGTATTGAAAGACATTGACCGTGGTCTCGCGGCCATCCGCGGCCAGGGCCGGCAGCGTGCCGAACTTGAGGAAGCCGCTGAACACGTTCAGCCAGTTCTCGGCGCTCACGCAACTGACGCCGAGGGCCAGGCAGAAACCCAACACGATCGCCACTTTGGCCGTCATCACGGCTTGCAGCATATTGTAGACTTTGCCGCCGGCCAATACCGGCAGCACCGCGGCGAAGAGCAGAGCGTAAGCCAGCGCGGTGACGAGCAGCCGGTCGTCGACGCCGGGCGGCCGATCGAGAACAAGCGCCGCGACCATCGCCGCCGCATGGGTCGAAAGGCCGGGGATCAAGGCGCCCAAATTCAACAGCAGAATAGCGCTCATCCAAAACGCCGGGCCGGGCTTCGTGCGCATGAACCCGGTGAACACCGGCTCGCCGCAATACAGCGCGTAGCGGCCGCACTCGACGTTGTAGAATACTTGCAACACGACGGCGATCGTGGCGATCCACATCAGCCCGCCGCCGTAGCGGGCGGTGACTTCCGGCCCGAACAGCCACTCGCCGCCGCCAATCTGAATGCCCATCATGACGATGCCGGGGCCGACGAACCGCGTCCAGTGCCGCCACGAGAGCGGCGGCGGCTCGGGCAGTTCGGCCACGTCCCACGGCGGCAGGCAGTTCGGCGGAAGGACGGGGCGCGAGGGTTCGAGGGTCGCCGGCAAACGTGGTAAAAGCGATTCCGCCATGCCGTCAGCTTAGCGGCGCCGCGCCGGGGAGGCTAGAATTTCCCGCGGCCCTTTTACTTCTCGCGTTATCACGAGAGCGTGCGCCACGATGAACGCCAAGCTTGGCCTTCGAGATGATAGTCCGCGAATTGTTCTGTTACCCAGGCTCACCGCCGCGCTAACGGTTTGCATCGCGCTGCTTCCGACCGCGTCGCAGGCCCAACTCGACTGGCAGCCGGAGAAGACCTGGCTGTTCGCCGTCGGCGTCTTGCAGTGGCAGCATGGCGACGTCTGGCCCGGAATGCCCGGCGCCAAAACGAACCGCCGCGACGCGGAGCTGGTAGAGCATTTTCGCTCGCGCGGCGTCCCAGGCAAGCAAATCGTCTACTTGCAGGATCGCGAGGCGACGCGCAAACGCATTCAACATGCTTTGACGGAGCACCTTTCGCGAACGCGCAGCGGCGATCTGCTCGTTT
The DNA here is from genome assembly GCA_035606815.1 of Pirellulales bacterium. GTDB lineage: Bacteria > Planctomycetota > Planctomycetia > Pirellulales > JAICIG01 > JAICIG01. Next base: position 298 of record DATNEC010000327.1, on the reverse strand, counting down.
TTTATTACACCGGGCATGGGTCGCGAAACCACGAAACGCATCGGGCCTGTTTCGCGAACTATGACGCCGCCAGCAGCGCAAGCGCCTGGCAGGTAAGCGAGATCTTCGACGCGATCGAACAGCGATTCCGCGGCGACAGGGCGCTGTTGATCGCCGACTGTTGTTTTTCCGGCGCGCTCGTCGATGTCGCCCGGCAACGAGAATCGAAAATCGCCTACGGCTGCCTCTGCTCGTCGTTCTCGCACAATACCTCGACCGGCAATTGGACGTTCACCGAATCGCTGCTGAAAGGCTGGCG
>DATNEC010000614.1:0-4901 GCA_035606815.1 Pirellulales bacterium | reverse complement strand
GCACCAGATCGCCTTGGCGGCGATGACGGCGACGAGGGTGCCGACGAACCACGCCGCGGGGCCGAACCGCGGTTTGAACGCTCCCCAGGCGAGCAGCACGGGCGACGCAAGAAAAAGCGCCGCGTAGCCCGCGAATCCTTGCCCCCGATAGATCGTCAAATCGCTCAGCACGACGATGACCAAGATCGCCAGCAGTTCTCGCCAGCGCATGGGCAGCGAGTCCTCCATCTCGGCAGCGGTTCGCCGCGGATGGGGCGGCTGGTGCGAAGCAGACGAACCGGCAGGCGCCGGCGCCGCAGCGGATTCCGCGAAGGGGTTGCTCATCATAACCGTGTCTGCCACGCGGCCTCAAAAGGAACGATTTCGCGACAATCATTTCGCCAGCGAAGTAGTCTTCAGCAAGCCTACCGCTATTTTATCGCGACGTCGCTAAAGAAAAGCCGCTAAAGAAAAAGATGCCCAGTGTGCGGGCGAGAAAAGCGGACCGGCAATCGCGCCGGACCATGGACGTGCAGGGCCTTGCGCGGTTCCCAAGGTTCGTCGCCGGCGAGTTCCAAAAGGCCGTTGCCGAGAAGAAGGTCTGCCAGCGCAATGCGCGCCTCAAGACGCGCCAGCGGCGCGCCGAGGCAGAAGTGGCTGCCGTGGCCGAATGCGAGATGAGGATTGGGATCGCGCGTGATGTCGAACCGCTCGGGTTCGTCGAATTGCCGAGGATCGCGATTCGCCGAGCCGATCATCGCCAAGACCAGCTTGCCGGGCGGAATCGGCTGACCATGCACCTCGATCTCGCGCGTCGGCGTCCGCATCATCCACTGCAGCGGCGATCGGAAGCGCAGCACCTCTTCGATCGCCGAAGGGAGCAACTCGGGCGCCGCTCTCAATCGTGCCAACTCGCCGGGATGCTCCATCAGGCACAGCATGGCATTATTGATCAGATTGGTCGTCGTCTCTTGACCGCCGACCACGAGAAGTTGGAAGAACCCTAGAATCTCCGCTTGCGTCAGCCGCTCGCCGTCAATTTCAGCCGCGACCAGGTTGGCCAACAGGCCCTCCTTCGGCGACGACCGCAAGCGCTCGATCATGGCGGTCAGATAATCGTTCATTTCCGCGGTCACCGCCATGAACTCTTTGGCGGCCAATGCGGCCTCTTCCCCGCCGGAACGGGTGTAGCTGAGTTTCAAAATGCCGTCGCTCCAGCCTTTGAACCGGGCCCAGTCGGCCGCGGGGATGCCGATCATCTCGGCAATCACTTTCATCGGCAATGGAACGGAATACTCCACGGCCAGGTCGAATTCTTCGCGCGCAATCGCCGCCCCAAGCAGCTCGCGCGACATCTGGCGAATGCGCGGCTCGAGGTTGGAGATCACCCGCGGAGTGAAAGCCCGCGAGATCAAGGCCCGCTGCTTGGTGTGCCGCGGCGGGTCGAAGAAGATGAACCAATTCGGCGGCGCCGGCACGGCCGAGCTGAACGACTCTTGATCGGCGAGCGCCCGCTTCACGCCCTCATAGTCGAAGATCAACCAGGCGTCGAAGGGCGGCGGCGCGTGGAACACGCCCGGTCCGCTGCGCATCTGATCGTAGAGCGGGTAAGGGTTCCGGCGGTTGTCATCGGAGAAAATGTCGAACATGGGCGCCAAACTCCAATGCCAGTCATGAGATTCCAAGCCAACGCGGCGATTATCGCGTCGTAAATTCGCACCGTCTAGCTATGCAGCCGGCTAGGCAACTCGCGAATCCGGCTCTCCAACGGACGGTTGTCTCGCATTTTTTCGCCCGACCATGCAGGATTCGCGGGGGCGTGGGAACTAGATTGTCGCTTATGACGACGTTGCACGAACCGACCACCCGCGACGGCTTGACCGAGGCGATCGATTGGCCGCGGCAGTTGGCCGAGCACGAAGGTTGGCTGCGAGGCGTGATTTTGGCCCGCACGGGCGAGGCGCAGGCGGTCGACGAGGTCTGGCAAGAGGTCGCCCTGGCGGCGGTCGAGCAGCGCGCCCCATTGGCCGACCCGGCCAAGGCGCCGCACTGGCTTTACCGCGTGGCCGTGGTGCAGTCGATCCGCCACCGGCGGCGCCGGGCGCGCGAGCGCAAGCGGTTGACGCGGCTGGCGGCCGAGTCGAACGGGCCCGGCTCGCCAACGGACGATCCGGCCGAGTGGCTGTTGCGCGAGGAGCGCCGCCGGCTGGTGCGCGGCGCCTTGGCTTTGCTGCCGGGACGAGACGCGGAGATTTTGCTGTTGAAATATCACGAACGTTGGACGTATCGCCAGATCGCGGCCGTGCTGGCCATCAGCGAAAGCGCGGTCGACGCGCGAGTGTTTCGCGCCCGCGAGCGCTTGCGGCGCGGCCTGGCGCATTACTTTGCAGATGAGGACTCCCGATGAACGATGCATGCCCCTTCGACGACCGCGACGCCCTGGCGTCGCTTGACCGGCTTGCGGCCGGAGAGCTCGACGACGGCGCTCGCCGCACGCTGTTCGCTTGGCTCGATCGCGAGCCGTGCCGCTGGCGCCGCTGCGCGCTTGCGTTGCTCGAAGCCCGCGAGTGGGAAGGGGCGCTCGATGACTGGACCGCTGAAATGCGCCCGGACGCGCGGCGAACGGATGCGATTCGCCCGGCCGGAAGCCATACGGCGCACCGGTCGGCTCCTTGGTCTGCGCTGCCGGCATCGAACGGCGGCAAGCCAAAGCGCCAGCCGAGCCCTCCGACCACCGCGAGAATCCGTTTGGCAGGGATGCTGGTCGTAGCGGCGTCGGTCGCCATCGCCTTCGGCCTGGGCATGGCCACTGATCGGCAGTGGACTGCGTCGCGGCGGCCTCTGGCCGAGGTCGCGTCCGCGGGCGCATCTTCGCGTGCGATCGAATCCCGGCCGAACGGCGATCGGACACAACCGCCGAAGGAAGGTCTCGATAAATCGGTTGGCAGCAAAGAGCCGGCCAGCGCCCGCGCCGTGCCGCGCAACGATCCGGCCACGGCGGCAGGTGCCTCGCCCGACCGGCCGGAACTGGTCCCGGCCTACGTCAGAAGCCAACTGGAGCGCCGCGGGTATCGGGTCGATTCGCATCGCCAGTTCGTGTCGGTCTTTCTGCCAGGCGGGCGGAAAGTGACTCTGCCTGTGGAGAAATGGAATCTCAACTACGTCGGCAATCGCGTCTATTAAAGGCCCCGCGGGCCGGCTCGACTGCCGTTTCATCCGCTTTCTCTCGAAAGGAACCTGACATGAAGCTTTCGACGTCTCGATTTCCGCTCGCTCGGTTTGCGGCCGCGATGGTCCTCGTCTCCGCGAGTACGCGGCTTGCGGCGGATGAACCCGCCGCGAAAGACGTCCAGCCGCAACAAGTCGAACAAAGGGCGGAGGACTTGGAAAAGAAGGACTTGGAAAAAACATATCTGAAGGACTTGGAAAAAACATATCTGACGTTCTCCGCGACCCGGCTGCTCCGGCTGGTGACGGATGCCGATTCGCTCATGGGGGTCGAGGTCATCCCGGTCGACGACGTTCTGCGTTCGCACTTGGGGCTGGCCGAAGGCAAAGGGCTGACGGTGACGAGCGTGGCCGAGGGGGGCGCGGCGGCGCAGGCCGGCATCCAGGCCAACGACGTGCTGGTCGCGATCGGCGAACAGGAAATCGCCGGCGCCGAGGGACTGCACCAATCGCTCGAAGCGTCGTTGGACAAGGCCGTCTCGCTGAGTTACATCCGCGGCGGCCAGCGTCGAACGGTCGAGTTGACGCCCACTTCCGGCGTGGCCTTCGCATTGGCAGGGAATGTCGTCGCGAGAATCGAGGAACCGAAATATTGGCTGGGAGTCGGTCTGGCCAATGCCGACGATACGCTGCGATCGCAGTTGGGCGTGCCGGCCGGCGAGGGCCTGGTCGTGACGGGCGTCGAGAGCGACAGCCCGGCGGCCAAGGCGGGCGTGATGGTCAACGATCTGCTACTCAAACTCGATGGAAAGCCGCTGAAGATGATCGAAGAGCTGACGGCGCAACTGCAGGAGCTCGCCGATCGTTCGCTCCCGTTGGAATTGTTGCGGCGCGGCAAACCGGCCAGCCTGACCGTCACGCCGGAGAAGCGCCCGCCCCACGATGAGAACTTGACGCCTTTGCAGGGCCGATTGACCGAATCACTGGCATGGTCTTCGGGGCTGATATTATTGGATAACGGCAAGCAGGCGCCGCCCGATCTTGCCGGCCAGGTGAAGACCCTGCTCGAACAAGCGAAGCAGTTGCAGGCATCGCTGGAGGCCCTGCAAGCGGCGATCCAGTCGCCTCTCGCGGTCCCCGCGAGCGGCGAGGAGCAGAAGTAGCCAGGGCGCGTTAGGAAACCGGAACCTCGTAGTATTCCAGCGCCCACTCCTGCATGTAGCGTACGCGGTTCGGCCGGATGCGGTAGACGATCAACTCGGGGTTGTCGAGCGAGCCAAGATACTGCCGCAACAGGGGGTTGCCGGCCCAGATTTCTTCGAGCAGCGGCCGCTCGGTCACGACTTCCGCCGCGCCGGTGATGCGGACCTGGTTGTGGCCGGCGTCGACGTAGCACAGTTCGACCCGCGGGTTCGCCGCGATCTCGGCCGTCTTGTGATACGACCGTAGGTTGGCGACGTAGACCATGAAGCCATCGGTCTTCACCGGCGAGACGGGCCGCAGCCGCGGCTGATCGCCGTCGACCGTGGCCAATTGCGGGAATCGATCGGCTTCGACGACGGCGCGAGCCAGTTCGAGCAGCTCGGCCGGGTCGATGGGCTTGGGGATGGGCTTGTTCATACTTGCTCCGGATGAATCATCGGCCCTTCACGCCTCGCGGTATGGCTCGCGGTGCTGTGCTTCGAGCGTGCGGCGGATCGAGTTGTTGGCCCCGTTCATTCAGCTTGGCATAGTCAAAGCGGCGGCCGTGCCGG
>DATNEC010000533.1:0-5849 GCA_035606815.1 Pirellulales bacterium | reverse complement strand
GGAGCGAACAACGAACACGGCAGCGCCGCGCCGCCGGTGCTCAACACGAACTTCGTCGACGGCGCTTCCCGCTGCTGATTGCGCACGATGCGAACGCTGGCCGGCTCGGACATCTCGGCGCCGGGCAGCCGGAACCGCAGTTCGGCCGATTCGCCGCTCGCTTCCGGCTCGATCCGCCCGCCGAGGAGTTCGTAGGTCTGTTCGGCGCCCTGACTGCGGATGGTCAGCCCGCAAGGCAAAAGTTCGATATTCTCTCGGCTCGGCAACTCATGGCGCAAACGGCGGACGAGCAATTCCCAAACTTGCCGCCAATGACCGGCTTCCAGCACCGGCTCTTCGGCTTGCACCACCCATCGGCCTTCGATGCGGCCGATCTCCAAAACCCGGCAGGCAAAGACCGGCTGATCGGTCTCCGGATCGGCCAATTCAAGTCCTTCGTAGAGGCACACGCCTGGTTGCGGGTACGAGACGGCCGCCAATTTCGCCGTCAGACCGAGTTGCGAAGTAAGCTGCCGTTCGCACTCGCGCACGTGGCCCGGCAATTTCAGCGAAACGCGCCATCCGAAGATCGCCGCCGTCGGCAGCAGGCAGAACAAGCAAAAGCCTGCCTGGCAGAGACGGCGCCGAACGGATTGGTGCAAGCGGGGCATTGAGATCTCAGGCTTGAGCTTTCCAACTTCCAACTTCCGACTTCAGCGCTCGCGGGCCATTTCCTGAAACAGCTTCCAACGCGCCTGCATCTCTTGAAGACTATCGCCGCCGAACTTGTCGATCAGCGCGGCCGCGATTTCGAAAGCCACGACGTTCTCCAAGATCACTCCGGCCGCCGGGACGGCGCAGACGTCGCTGCGCTCGTAGGCCGCTGCTTCCGATTGCTTGGTCGCCAGGTTGATCGAATCGAGCGGTTTGCGCAGCGTGCTGATCGGCTTTTTGGCGGCCCGAATCACCAGCGGCTGGCCGTTGGTCATCCCCGCTTCGAGGCCGCCGGCATTGTTCGTCGGCCGCACGTAACCCAGCGAAGGCGAATTCTTTTGCGTCTCGTCGTAATGAATCGGATCGTGGACCTGCGAGCCGCGGCGTCGGGCGGCCTCGAAACCCAAGCCGATTTCGATCCCCTTGATGGCTTGCACGGCCATCACGGCCTGGGCCAACCGGCCGTCGAGCTTGCGGTCCCATTGCGCGTGCGTGCCCAGGCCGAAGGGCAGCCCTTCGACGCGCACCTCCAACACCCCGCCCAAGGTGTCGCCGTCTTTGCCGCAATCGTCGATCAGCGATTTCACTTCCGCGTCGCGGTCGGGAACAAGCGAATAGATCTCGCTCGCATCGCGCAAGCGGCGATGTTCATCGAGCGTGCCGGCCGCCGGATCGAGCCGGATGCCGCCAAGTTCGACGGTGTAGCCGAGCGCCGTAATGCCGAACTCGCGGAGCAACTGCTTGGCCAGCGCGCCGGCCGCCACGCGAACGGTCGTCTCGCGGGCGCTGGCCCGTTCGAGCACGCCGCGGATCGAACCGAGATACTTGACAGCACCGGTCAGGTCGCCGTGCCCCGGTCGCGGCCGCTCAAGATCGCCGAGCCGTTCGAGCTTGTAATCCTTGTTGACGACTTCCAGCCCGATCGGGCTGCCCAGCGACACGTTTTGCCAGATGCCGCTTTTGATTTCGACCTTATCGGTCTCGATCCGCTGCCGGCCTCCGCGGCCATAGCCGCCCTGTCGGCGCCGCAGTTCGGCGTCGATCGAATCGGTTTCGATCGTGACGCCCGCGGGAAATCCATCGACGATGGCCCACAGCGCCTTGCCGTGGGATTCTCCGGCGGTCCAATAACGCAACATCTTGTGCCGACTTGGGATACACGGTTCATGGGCGATGAAGAATCGCTCACTGCGTCAATTTTACCCAGACTGCCATTTTGACGATAGAGCGGTTCCTATCGGGCGTGTCGAGACGCATCCGTAGGACGGACCTCTGGTTCTTCACGACGGGCTGCGGCCGCTCTACATGACCCCAAACGGCGCTCGCGTGATTTATATTTCGGCCGATTCATTTATATCGCCGCGCGTTTTTTCATTTCGGCGGCGATTACGTTGCGGCATTTGCCGAGAATTCCAGGCGTTTGCGGCAAGGCGCTCCGCCGCGGCGCGTGAAAAAGGGGCATTTCGGAGCCCGATTGCCGCCTGATAGCGGGCCATTTTGGGGCGGAATTATAAAGACCGCCGCCACGATGGCCGCGACGAAATGACGTAATTGCCGCAAGGGGAGCACGGTTCGGCGCACTTGGCGATTTATATCTCGGACAAGGCGTATAAATCATGATTTTCGCCCGTTCCATCCCTCGCGGCGCAAGCGCTCGACGTTACCGCGCGGCCGGCTTGCGCAACAAGTCAAGCCGCGCGATCTCCGCCGCGGAGTGAGCGGACCTACTTTCGGGACTCACCGCACGAACCTCCACTTACGCCCGCCGTAGCCGCCGTCTTTAATGCCGCTTCCGCCTTGACAGCCCCCCTGCCGGCCGTCAAAATCCCGCCCCCTCATTGCGGCAATCGGCGTCGGGAACGCTCTTATGCACAAAGACATCGCGGTTCGTGCCGAATGGCGCTTGCGGCCATCGGGCGGACTGTTGCTCGGCGGAATACTTGTATGCGCTGCGGGAGGCTGTTTGAGCCTGGGCGGCAGAACCACGACCTACATGCAAACATCGCCCGAAACTGAAGCCCGCATCACCGGCCTGGAGACGCGGGTCAGCGCCTTGGAGCAGGCCGCGACGACTCGCGGGGCTTCGTCGATCGAGTACGAATCGGGCGAGCGCATCATCAGCCAGTCGAACCCTCCGCAGCCGTCCTACGGGCCCGATGCTCAAGCCCGCGGCGGCCCCGCCGACCGCTAGGCGGTGTCCCGGCCTTGCGCTCCCATTCCCCTTCGGGCGCCATTTTTTCGCGGAAGTTCGTCTTCGCTCGCCGCGCCACGGCTGCGCGATCTGGCTACTGCGCCAGATATCGGCGTGAAGACTGGACAATCATGGGAATGGCGATAGGCTTAAGCCGAGATGCCGCACCGCTTTAGACAATAATGAAGGAATCCGTTTTGCCCGCCAAGCCTTGCTTCGTCGCTCCCGTCTCGGCGGTATCCATTGAGGCCGCGATCAAGCTCCGCGTGCTGCTGGCGAGAATCGGTTGCCTGCTGATCTCGGCGTCAATCAGCGGCGGCGCTGCGGTCATCGCCGATGAAATTGACGACGCTCTGGCCACGATCGCACGCGTCGGGCCGCAGGCGGCAGGTTCGGCGGCTGCCCGGAAGGCGCGAGACCGCCTGGCCCAGGGCGGGACCGAAGTTCTGCCCAGGCTGCTGGCGGCGATGGATACTTCGAACGTGGCGGCCGCCAATTGGGTCCGCACGGCCTACGAGGAGATCGTGGCCCGCGAGTTGGCCGAAAGCGAGCCGCAGTTTCCGCTCGATGCGTTGCGGGAGTTCGTCGCCGACGCCAAGCGGCAGGGACGGGTGCGCCGAACGGCCCTCAAACTGCTCGACCGGTTGGACCCGGCCTTCCGCCCCGCGCTGATTCCGACGCTGCTCGACGACCCGGAGTTTCGCGCCGACGCCGTCCAGGCGGCGCTCGACGCCGGCGCCAAGGCCGAAGCGGCGGGCGACCGTCGCCGGGCAATCGACGAATATCGCCAAGCGTTCGAGCATTCGCGCGCGGCCGACCAGGCGGCGCAGTCGGCCGCCTGGTTGAAAGCGCTCGGCGAAACGGCCGACATCGCGGCGCATCTGGGCTTCGTCGTCGACTGGCGCCTGCTCGGACCGTTCGAGGCGCCCGAGTACAGCGGCTTCGCCACGGTCTTTCCGCCTGAAGAAGAGCCAACCGTCAACCTCCGCGGCGAATACGCGGGCAAGGCCGGCAAAACAATCCGCTGGCGAAGGTTCCACACGGCCGACCCGTTCGGCCAACTGAACTTGATCGACGCGGTGGCGCCGGTCAAAGAAGCGGTCGCCTACGCTTACAGCGAATTGACCTCGCCGCGCGAAATGGACGCCGAGTTGCGCTGCGGCGCCGACGACAATTGCACGGTCTGGCTCAACGGCCAGCGCGTTTTCGGCCGCGACCAATGGCTGAACGGCACGCGGCTCGACCGCTTCGTGACGCCCGTGCGGCTGCGCGCCGGCATGAACCGCTTGCTCGTCAAGATCTGTCAGGGACCGCAGCACAAAGATCCCGAAGTCCCCAACAACTGGTCGCTGCAACTGCGATTTTGCGACGCGACCGGGGTCGGCCTGGGATTGACTTCCGCGCTGCCGGCCGAAAGCGAAGGAGAGTAAGGCGATGCTCGCGCCGCGGCGCAATACGGTTTGGCGAGCCGCCGTTTCCTGGGCGGCCATCGCGATAATCTGTTGGGCAAGCCGCGCCTCGGCCGAGAATTGGCCCGGCTGGCGCGGTCCGATGCGCACCGGAATCAGCGGCGAGACCGCCTTGCCGCTCCAATGGTCCCAGCGCGAAGGCGTGTTGTGGAAGACCGCCCTGCCTGGCTCGGGCATTTCGAATCCTATCGTGTGGGAGGACCGGGTTTTCGTCACGTCGTCTGAGGGGCCGCAGCAAGACGAGTTGCGGCTGATTTGCCTGGCGCGCGACGACGGCCGCGAACTGTGGCGGCTGCAGCTTTGGGGCAGCGCGCCGACGCTCTATCATGCGACGAAGAGCAGCATGGCCAGCGCCTCTCCGGTGACCGACGGCGAGCACGTGTTCGCTTTCTTCGGCACGGGCGACGTCGTGTGCGTCGATTTCGACGGCGGTCTGGTTTGGCAGCGTTCGCTGGCCTCGGAGTACGGCGCGTTCGAGAACCGTTTCGCCGCCTCCAGTTCGCCGCTGCTGTATCACGATCTGCTGCTCTTGCAATGCGATCATTACGGACCTTCGTACCTGCTGGCCATCGACAAGGCGACGGGCGCCGATCGCTGGAAGGCCGACCGGCCCGACGTCTGGCTCTCGTGGGCCTCGCCCCAATTGTCGCCGACCGGCAAAGGGGACGAGCACGAACTGCTCGTCAGCGGCTCGCACCGGCTCGACGCCTACGATCCGCTCTCGGGCGAAAAACTGTGGACCGTCCGGGGCATGGGCCGCGAGTGCATTCCGACGCCGGTCTTCGGCCGCGGATTGATCTACGCCACGAGCGGCCCGAACGCCTTGACGTTGTGCATTCGGCCGGGCGGGCGCGGCGATGTGACCGACTCGCACGTCGTTTGGAGCAACCCTCGCGGCGTGCCGTTCGTGCCCTCGGCGATTTTGGTCGGCGACGATTATTACCTGGTCGACGACAAGGGCATCGGCACGTGTCTCGACGCGCGCACCGGCAAGCTCCGCTGGCGCAAACGCTTCGGCGGCGCCTTCACGGCTTCGCCCGTGGCCGGCGACGGCAAGATCTATTTCTGCGACGAAGCGGGCCAGACGCTGGTCGTCGCCGCCGGCGGCGAGAACTTTCGCGAGCTGGCGCGCAATCAACTCGACGAGCCGATCTACGCCTCCCCGGCCATCTCGCAAGGCCGGCTCTTTCTGCGCACCGCGGGGCATTTGTGCTGCATCGCGAAGTAGCCGCGTTGCCGGAACGCGAAATCGGGTAGGTTATGCTTCGGCATAATATTTCGGCGGGTTGACTCGCTGGTGATGCAAACAACGCCTCTGGCCTTTTTGTTGTTGCACCCGTCCCAATGAGCTTATCCCCCAGGGTCAACGCGAACTCTAGATGCGATGGGGCAGGTTGCGGCGACGCACATTGTGCCCACTTGAAATTGACGCGATGAAAGACGCATGTTATGCGAGTCCGCACGCCGCAACTTCGCATAAGGGATTTGGCGACTCG
>DATNEC010000499.1:0-3931 GCA_035606815.1 Pirellulales bacterium | reverse complement strand
GAAAGTCGTTTGGATAGAAGGTCGGCGCCATCCCCGCAGTCGCGCCTCTCACCGCCCTGGTTCTGGCCACCACCCTCGTCCTCTCCAAACGAGAGGGGACGATTTAGCGATTTGAGGGTCGCCAGCCGTCGCCGTCGTGACCGGCGTCTCCGTCGCCCAGTTGCGCTGCGTCGGCTGGGCGCGCCTCCGATTTGGGCTTCGCCTGGGCCGGGCCCGCCACGGTGTCGCGGGGCCAGGCGATTGGGCGATGGTTGCTCGCCACGGGTTGTTCAGCAGCGGTGCGCTGGACGGCGTAGATCACTCGGCCGCCGCCCGAGTGCGTCGTGCGATCGTCGGGGTTGATCAACCGGGGCGCCGGGGATGCCGGCTCGGTGCGACCTTCGAATTTCGGCTCGGAAACCTTTGGCTCGGAAACATTGCTGGATCGGTTGCGGACGCCCGAATTGTCGCCCGCGTCGGGGCCAGGCAGCACGATCGGCTTTTGACGGATCTCGGCCGGAGCGCCCGCCGGCGAATTGGAATTCGGAAAGTTCGACACGCCCGGATTGACGCCGGGGGCCAAGGTTGGCGCGCCGGGCAAAGCTTGGGCCGCACCCATAGGCGCCGGGTTGTAGTAGGGCTGCTGCGCCGGGGCCGTCACGGCCGACCCGCAGCCGGAGCACGGGGCAGCCGGGGCGTATCTCACCGCGCCGACCGCGGCGCCGCCGCAGGGACTGCACGGGGCCGCCGCAACCACCGCGCGGTAGGTCGTATAGGGGACCAAACGGGCTTGCTGCACGTAGCTGATCACCGGGCGCATCGTCGTGACGGGGAAACCCGTGCAGGGATCGCAGCCCATCACCGGCCGATAGGTCGTCACCGGCGCGTTCACGTACTGCGTGCGATAGCAGGTTTGCGGCACGTAGTTGACCACGGTTGGCGCCGCAAGCGGGGCCTCGACGACGGCCGGCGCGTAGGTGGCCGGCGCGTACGTGGCGGGTTGCGCGCCGCAGCCGCACGCGCGGCTGAACCAATGAAAGATGGCGTGGCTCTCCGCGGGCGCGGTAAAAAGCGCCGCGGCTGCGCTGGCGGCCACGATGGCGTTGCGAAAGTTCCGGTGCATGATCGATCTCCAAACTTGAGGAAAGTTCCTCGGCTTCTTTTGTTAAACAGGCTTGCCGATCAGGTGTCAACAAGCGCGTGTTGCGAGCGAACCATTTGGTCGTGAATTCGTTCTAGGCGGTCATTGCCGTAGATCGAGACTGGGCGAGGCGGGCAAAAAAACAACGCCTCTACTAGTCAACCAGCAAGCTTTGCCCAGTTTAAAGAGATGGCAAGTCGCGGCGTCGCAGGCAAAGAGCTTCATGCGGCCTGGAGCGGTTCTATTACGCTACTGCGATCGGCGTTGTTCATACAAATCGTACAACCAGAACAAGGCTTCGCGCAAATCGCCCTGATGCGCGTGGCAGGCCCGGCGCACGTCGGAGTCGGCGATATGACCGCCCGCAGGCGGCAGCCGGCCGACGATGCGACGGGCGATCTCGAAGCTGCCAACCGTGAGATAGAGCAGCGGCAAACCGACATCGGTATGCGCCGTCACGAGCAAGCCGCAGCGTCGCCGCCGACACAACAGCCTAATCTTAAACCGACTCCAGCGATTGAGTTGCTCATAACCGTCGATCACAAGCAGGCTCGATGTCGAAAGCGCCCGGCGCCGGTCGCGGTCGATCGGCAACCGTCGTTCGCCGTCGTGCAAGGAGAATCTCACGATGGAGCGCCCCCATTGTTCCAAGCACGGCAAGAGCGTCGCTAGCAACGTCGATTTGCCGCTTCCATGCGCGCCGACGATTTGGCCGCGCCAGCCTTGGGCCGCCAACGCGGCAACCAATCGCTCCGCGCTTTCGCCCGGATGAAATTCGAACGGCAGGGCGCCGGCCCGCACGTAGCGAGTGGAAAACGGGTTCATCGGTCGCGTGATTTCCCGATCTGTTGGCGCATTTGTTTCCAGGGTAGCGCGTTGGCGACGTCGGCTTTGGCAAGTCCGCCCCGGCGGGCCTGCAAGATGCCGTAGCGCAGCTTGTCGAGGCCGTCGATGCCGTGGGCGTCGGTTGAGATGACGATCGGGATTCCTTTCCGCTTGGCGGCGGCGCAAGCCAAGTCGTCCAAGTCGAGCCGCGAGGGGTTGGCGTTCAATTCCATCAGCTTGCCGTGTTCGCGGGCCGCTTGGAGCACGACCTCCAGATCGACGTCGTAAGGCTTGCGGCGATTCAGCAGGCGGCCGGTGGGATGCGCGATCGCGGAAACATGCGGGTTCGCCAAGGCCCCTAGAATCCTTGAGGTGATTTGCTCGCGCGGCTGATTCTGTCCGTAATGGATGCTGGCCACCACCCAATCGGCTTCGGCCAAAACATCGTCTTCAAGATCGAGTCCGCCTTTCTCCAGGATATCGACTTCGACTCCCTTGAGCACGGTAAGCCCTCGCAACATTTGGTTGAGCCGATCGATCTCGGCCCATTGCTTGCGCAACCGCGCGCCGTCGAGGCCGTTCGCCATCGAAACCCGTTTCGAATGATCGGTGATTGCGATGTACTTGAGGCCGCGTGCCTGCGCGGCCTCGGCCATTTGCTCCAGCGATGCGCGGCCGTCGCTCTCGGTGGTGTGCATGTGGAGATCGCCCTGGATGTCGCCCTGTTCAATCAGCAACGGTAAGGCGCCGGCGTCGGCCCACTCGAACTCGCGCCGGGCTTCGCGCAGCTCCGGCGGAAACCACGGCAGATCGAGGGTCGCATAGATTTCCTCTTCGGTGCGCCCAGCCAAGTAGCGATCGTCGCGAAAAACGCCGTACTCATTGATCTTCAACCCCCGGTCTTTGGCCCGCCCGCGGAGCACGACGTTATGGTCTTTGGAGCCGGTGAAATAGAGTAGCGCCGCCCCAAACGATTCCGCGGGCACGACGCGCAGATCGACTTGCAAGCCCGTCGCGAGCCGCACGGACATCTTCGTGTCGCCGCGACCGATCGTCTCCGCGGCGTCGGCGAAGGTCGAAAGACGTTCCATGACTTCTTGCGGATGCGAAGAGACCGCCAGAAAGTCGAGGTCGCCCACGGTCTCTCGCCCGCGTCGATAGCTGCCCGCGGCTTCCAATTGCTCGACGTTCGGGGCGGCCCGAAGATGAACGAGAATCCGCTGCGCCCAGTCGTCGGCCTCGGCCCAAAGCAATCGTTCTTGGGCGGAACTGGCCAATGCGATCCCCGCTAAAATCGTTTGCTCGGTCTTGGCGCCGAAGCCCTTCAATCCTCGCACCTGCTGGGCCAGGCAAGCGGCGCGCAGTTCGTCCAGCGACGTGATCTTCAACTCCTTGTGCAACACGGCGGCCTTTTTCGGGCCTAGCCCAGGAATGCGCACCAAGGCCAACACGGATTGAGGAACCTGGGCACGGAGTTCGAGCAGCAACGGAAATGATCCGGTTCGGCAAAGCGCGGCCACCTTATCGGCCAGATCAGCGCCGATGCCGGCGATCTCGGTAAGCCGCCGCTCGGGATCGGCGAGGAGCGACGCCACGGAATCCGCGGAGTCCAGCAGGGCCCGCGCGGCATTGCGATAGGCGCGCACTCGAAAGGGATTGGCTCCCATGAATTCGAGCAAATCCGCGGTCTCTTCGAGCAGAGCGGCTATTTCGACGTTTTTCATGCTTATATGTGCAACTCCACCACATCTTTGTCATGCAAAACGTAGTCCGCCTTGGCCACCGCGCCATCGTGGACCGCTGCGCCCCAGACGCGGGCGAACTTCAACTTCTCGGCCAGTTCCTTGTGGACGAGAGCGGCGACATCGAGGAGCGTGTCGCCTCTTCGCAACGTGAATGGCCGCTCGTAATCGGCGGCTTTCGCGGCAGGCAGCTTGGTATAGACCCGCACGACGTCGAGGGATTGATAAATGGCGTTCCTCAGCG
>DATNEC010000309.1:0-4516 GCA_035606815.1 Pirellulales bacterium | reverse complement strand
TCCGTATTCGATCCGTGTTTCATCCGTGGCTAAATTCGCTCTTTCGATGAATTGATTTTTCCAGTTCGGCTGAACCAATGCAAAACGCTTCTCCGTCGCTCACTTAAGGAAAAACGGCCATGAACTCCAAAATTGGACGCGGCGAGCCTGGGCGTGCTCCGGAAACAGGCCCGATCTTTCGGTTGATTCGGCAGGTGCGGCAACTGTTGCGAGGAAGCTGGGTGGCCACCGGCTTCGCGCTCTCGCTGGCGCTCTATCTCGGCACGCTGCTCGCGCTGGCCTGCGTCGATCTGCTCGCGCCGATGTGGCCGACGATGCGATTGATCGCCTTGCTGCTGGTCGTACTGCCCAGCGGCTGGGCTTTCATCACCGGCGTCGTGCGGCCGCTATTTCGCCGCCTGAGCAACGGGCACGTCGCGCGGCGAATCGAAACGCGCCTGCCGGGCGTCCACAACCGCCTCGTCAGTTGCGTCGATATCGCCGAGGACAAGCGGCCGAAAGGCTATTCGCCCGAGTTTTATCGCAAGCTGCTCGGCGAGGCCCTGGAACGGATTCGCAATTTCCGCGCATCGACCGTCATCGACAAACGCAACTTGCGTCGAGCGGGAACGGCGTTGGGCGCCGTCGCGGTGGTGTTCCTAGTCTGTTACGTGCTGTTATACGATCGGCTGCCGACCGCGATGGCCCGCATTTTCAATCCCTTCGCCGATATTCCGCCGGCCACCGGAGTGCGGTTCGACGTCGAGCCGGGCAAAACGAAGGCGCTGCGCGGCGACGATATCGACTTCATCGTCACCGTCACCAAGGGCGACCCGCACGATCTGCGCCTCGAACTGATGTCCCTCGACGGCTCGCCGGCAATCTGGCACGAGCTCGAACAACGGAAGCCCGGCAAGCCCTGGCGGCTTACTTTGCACGGGTTGGAAAGCTCTTTTGCGTATCGCGTCCACGGCGGCGGCACTTGGAGCCCCAAATATGAAATCGAATTGATCGACCGCCCGCGCATCGTCGACGCCAAGACCGTACTACACTACCCCGCTTATTTTCAGCTTGGCGAGGAGGGCGTTATTCCGCAGCCGACGCTGGAAGTGACCGGCCCGGAGACGAGCGAGGTCGAGGTGCAGATCTCGTCGGAAGGGGACGTGGCCGAAGGTGAAATCCAGCTCGTCGACGTGAAATGGGAACCAGTCCCGGTCGCGGACCGCGAGGAGCGAGTCTGGTTCGAGAGCAAAGTCCCCGACGGCGCCGTCTCCGAGGGCAATTGGCAATGGGACGCAGAGAAGCACGCGCGGCCGACGCACAGCGAGCCGCCGGCCGGGGGCGTTCACTCGCACTTGTTTCACACGGCGCGGGTCGGCTTCCAGGTCGAGCCGAACGAATGGCTCTTCGCCTGGGTCTACGTCGTGCCCGACCAGAAACCCGAGGCGATCATGCTGCAATGGCACGACGGGCAGAATTGGGAGCATCGCGCCTATTGGGGCGAGGACAAGATCGGCGTGGGGCAGCCCAACACGGCCAGCCGGCATTATATGGGTCCGCTGCCGAGGTCGGGCGAGTGGGTGCGGCTGGAAGTTTCGGCCAAGGAGTTGGGGCTGGCCGGCAAGGCCGTCAAAGGCATGGGCTTTTTCCTCAGCGGCGGCCAGTGCTATTGGAACCGAGGCGGCACGGTCCCCGCGCCGACTCGCGACGAGCGACGGTTGATCGTCAAACAGACGTTTCCCATGCAAGGCGTGCAGCCGGGCGAATGGTCGGGCCGCTTTCCGCTCATGGGCGAAGGCTTTTATCGCGTCGAATTGCGCAACGAACTGAAGTACGCCAACCAGGCGATGAAGGAAGCCAAGTACCTGGCGATCCGCGACAATCCGCCGCAGATCACGCTCGAACGGCCCGGCAGCGACCTGGTGCTGAGCCAGCCGCAAAAGTTGCCGCTGGCGATCGCCGCCTACGACGATTTCGCGCTGAAACACGTGAAGGTCTTGGCCCAACGCGGCGACACCGAGGGCTTTCGCGAGTCGGCCGTCAAGGTTTACGACAAAAAGCTGCTGCGCGCCGATACGGCGCTGTTGATGCTCGATCTGACGACCTTCGAACTGAAAGCCGGCGACCATGTGCGCTATCGCGCGCAGGTCGAAGACCGCAAGGCCCAAGTGGCCGAGACTCGCGACTTCGTGGTCCGCATCGCCGACGACAACAACGCGGCCGACAAGCAATTGGCGCGTTTCGAACAGAGCCAGGACACCGTCCAAGAGAAGTTGGCCAAGCTGGTCGAAGAGCAGACCAAGGTCGCCGACAAGCTCGAAGAGTTGGAAAAGAAATACGAGCCGCTGGAAGAAAAGCTCGCCGCAGCCGAAGCGCAAGCAAAGGCCGATGCCCAGAAGGCGGCCGAAGCCAATCCGCAGCAGCCGGCGCCCGCCAATCCGCCCGAATTGAAGCTCGACGAAGAGACGGCCAAACAACTGACCGAACTGCGGCAAGAACTGGCCCAGGTCGCCGGTCAAGAGGAGCAGAACGCCAATGTCGGCAAGCAGTTGGCCAATGAATTGAATCAAGCGGTGCAGCAGGCCGAGCAGATGAAGACGCTGCCGGCGGAAATCGTTTCGGAGATGAAGGCCGCGCAAGAGACCTTCGACCAGTTGGCCGCCAAGCCGCTGGAGCAACTGGCCCAACAAATTCGACAGGCCGCAAACACGGACAAGCGCGATCCGCACGTCGAACAAATGGCCGCGGCGGCCGAACGAGTGAAAGAAGAGCTGGCGGCCTCGGCCGAACGGCTCAAGGCGCTGCAAAACGCGAGGAAGAACCTGCCCGCAGGCATCGAGGAAGCGCTGGCCCAATTGCGGCAGGAAATGCTCGAGCAGCAAGCCGGGATGACCGCCCGCGGGCTGGAAGACCTGCGAGACATGCTTGCCAAGCTGCGAGAACAACTCCAACAGGTCGAGGGCGAACAAGCCGGCCTGCTCGACGCCACGCCGGTCGTGCCCGACATGATGCTCGAAGATTTGCAAAAGCGGCAGACGTTGCTCGATAAAAAAGCCGAGCCCCCCTTGGACGAGGCCAAGCAGTTACTCTCGGGCGACGAGCTTGAGCGAATGGACGCCGCTGGGGGCCCGGCCGAAGCGCAGCCCGGCGAAGAGGCCCAAGCGGCGGCCATGCCGAAGGCGCCAAGAGCCAAGCAACCGATGATTCAACCGGCGCTCGGCGGCGCGCCGCCCAAGCTCGATCCGAAAGTGGCCGAAAAGCGGCCGATGCCGCCGCTAACGACGGACAAGGAACCGCCGACGCCGGCCGAGGCCGAACGCCAAGCGCTCGCCGAGCGGCAGTTCGAGCAGTTGATGGAGCTAGACTTGGCCGAACAAAGCCTCGGGTCCGATCAAAAGGCCCTTGAAGCCCTGATGGAGGCGCTCAAGCAGGCTTTGGCCGACGCGGATGGGGACGCAATGGACGACGAACCGGGCGACAATCCGCCAGATGGCCAAGGCAAGCCGACCGGCACGGGGCAGCCGACGGGCACAGCGCAGCCGACAAACGCTGGCCAGCCGAGTCCTCCTTCGCCGGCCAAGCCCAAGGGCGGCCCGCCGGGCCAGCAGCAGGCCGCCGACGACGCCGAGCTGGGCCGGCCGCTGTCCGAGCTGCTCGAATCTCCGGCCCTGCAACAGGCATTGGCGATGGCCCAACGGCTGCGTCAAGCGGCGCTGGCCCAGCAGTCGCCACAACAAGCCCCCGCGCGGACCACGATCGGCCCGGCGCTGGGCAATCTTCGTCCGACCAGCACCAGCGGCGAGATCGTGAAGGTTGATCTCGCCGATCTCGATCCGGCGACGCGCGCGGTATTGCTCAAAATGCAACCCCAGTTGCGAGAGGAATTGCTGCAAGGCATGCGCGAGCAAGGGCCCGAAGGTTATCGCAAGTTCATTCAAGACTATTTCCAGCGACTCTCGACCGTGAAAGACCCGAAATAACGACGATGCTCGAGTCGCTCTTACGACAGATCGGAGTCAACGATCAGATCCGCGCGCACTTGGACCAGGCCACGCTGCAAGTGCAGCGGCCGCTGATGTTGTGGGTCGGGCTGGCGCTGGCGGTTCCGATTGCCTGGTACGTCTACCGGCGTCAGCGTGCGACATTGAGCACGGTCGGCCCCGTTTTGCGCTGGACGCTCTCGATCACGCGGATTCTGATTCTGCTGCTGTTGATCCTGGTGTTGGCGGCTCCGTACCTGAAGCTCGATCTGAAGATTGAAAAGCGGCCGCTCCTGGCGCTGCTCTTCGACCAGTCGCAGAGCATGGGTCTGCCGGTCGGGCCGCTGGGGGATGAACAACTGGCCAAAACGGCCCAAGCCGCCGGCTTGCCGGCGCCCGAGGGTAAAGTCAGCCCCGAGACGAAGGCCGCGGTCACTCAGATGTCTCGGGCGAAGCTGGCCCATCAGGCCGTCGCCCATCAGGCCGAGGCATGGCTCACGCCGCTGGCCGAGAAATACGAGTTGCGTTACTACGCCTTGGGCGAAGATTTCAAGCGG
>DATNEC010000477.1:0-2530 GCA_035606815.1 Pirellulales bacterium | reverse complement strand
CGCTTTGCCTTGGAGTTGATCACGCGCGATCCGCTCAAGGTTCCCTGCCTCTCCGAGTCGTACTGGGCGACTCTGCCAACCGTCCCCGGTCGCGATCTGGTCCGGACGTTGCGGTTCGTGCGAGCGCATCGGGCCGACAATCTGCAGTACGTCAGCTCGCTGTCACTGGAAAAGCAACTCGAACTGGAAGACGCCAACATTGCCGCGAGCCTCTCCTACGCTCGCACGTCGTTGGGACTGTAATCGCCAGGGTGAAGACCGCGCGATCGGCTCTGGCGCGGCCGAAATCGAGTTCAAGCTTATAAAAGCCCGGCAAGGCCCTTGTCGGCGTCGCCGAATTGGCGATTGCGCGAGCCCATCAAATCCATCAGCGATAGATACAGGCTGCACGCGCGGCGGTTGTCGTCGCCGGCGGAGAGGTAATCAAGCAGGCGGCCCGTTTTCAGGCGTCCGCCGGCGCGGCCCGCCAAAAGCATCGGCATCTCGTCGGCCTGGTGCTTGTCTCCGTCGAACAGGTTCGAGCAGCACAGCAGCACCGAGTTGTCGAGCAGCGTCCGCTCGCCTTCGGCGATCGCCTTCAGGCGTTTGATGAGGTAAGCGAATTGCGCGACGTGGAACTGGTTCGTTTTCAAATACATGGCTTCCATTTCAGGATTCCGGCCGTTGTGGGTCAGATCCAGGTGCAGGCTGCCATGCACGCCTTCGAGGAAGCCGAAGTTCATCTGCGAAAGATCGTTGTTCAGCATGCAAGTGGCGATCCGCGTCTTGTCCATCTGGAAGGCCAGCACGATCAGGTCGAGCATCAACTGCATGTGGACCGGGATGTCTTGCGGCAGCGGATCGCCGGGGCGCGCCATGGTCGGCTTCGTCAAGGTCGGCCGCCAGCCCTCCAACCTGCCGTCGTCGCCGGCGTGCGCGATGCGAGTCTCGATGCTGCGGAGCGACTCCAGATATTCTTCCATCTTCTCGCCGTCGGAGCGGCTGACGCGGCGTTTGAGATCTCGGGCGTCGGCCAGCACCTCGTCGAGGATGCTGCGGTCGAGTTGACGTCCTTTGCCGTCGCCGACCAGCAAGTCGAAAACGCGGGCGGGATAAATCTCTTTGGTCGCCGGTTTCGTGTCGGCGGCCCACGAGATGTTCGAGCCGTAGAGCATCGACAAGCCGTCTTCCAAACGCAGTTCGGTCGGTTCGATCCCCAGCACCAGGCTGGGGACGGGCGTCTGTTTGCCGATCGTCTGGGCCAGCGCCTGGTCGAACGTCTTTCCGGCGCGAATTTCGCTCTGCTGGGTGCTGACCCAAGCGCCGGAGAGGAGATTCGGCGACCGACCGAGGTGCGCACTCTTGTGCGCCGCCGCTTGTGCGTTGTACAGCCCGCGGAGGAAGACCATATCCTCGCAATGGGGTTGCATGGGCTTGAGGCCGGGGCCGACGGCCATTTGGGCGCCTTCGCCCTTGGCCCACCAATGGGCAGGCTCGACGCCGTTGGAGAAGAAGAGGCAGGCGAAGCGGACGGGCGGCTGGCTCGCCGAATTGGCTTGCGGGTCGGATCGTTCGGCCGCCCCGAAGTCGGCCGCCCCGGAAATCGATTCAAGCCAAGGCAGCGCGAGCGTGGCGCCACAGCCGCGCAAGAACACTCGTCGCGATGCGATCGCGCCCTTCGTCGTGCGAATGCTCATGGCTGCTCTCCCGTTCGAGACGAGTCCGTTTCAGCCGCCGGCTCGCCGCCGCTCCGGTAGCGGAATTGTCGGCTCGATACGATCCGCGTTACCAAGTCGGAAAACTTATCGCCTTGCCCGAGTTGGCCGACCATTTCGTTCAGCAGCGGCCGGTCGGAAGCCAACTCCGCACGGCCCAAGGCATAGCCCAGCAGCCGGGCGCTCAGCGTGCGATGGAATTGTCGCTCGTGCTCCTTGAGATAGTCAAGCAATCCGGAGGGGCCGGAAATCTCGGCGCCGCCGGCGAGCACGCCGGCGGCATCGATCGGCCGATCGTCGCGGTAGCGCTCGCGCCAGCGGCCGATGGCATCGTAATTCTCCAGCGCGAACCCTAGCGGGTCGATCCGCGAATGGCAGTTCGCGCACGTCGCATTGCGGCGATGCGCCTCCAGCCGTTCGCGCAACGACTGGCCGTCGGCTTGCACGTCGTCGGCCGCGATCGAACCGGCGTCGGCGGGGGGCGGCGGGGTGGGAGTTCCCAGCACGCGCCGCAAGATCCAATCGCCCCGTTTGACGGGGCTGGTCCGCAACGGCGCCGAGGTGACGGTCAAGACGGCGCCCAATCGCAGCACTCCCCCGCGATTGTGTTGGCCGGTTGCGTCCACTTTCACCAGCTGCTCGGAATCGTTTGCCGGCAGCCCATAGTGTCGCGCGAGCTGCGCATCGAGGAAAGCGTAATCGGCAAACAGCATTTCGCCGACGGGGCGATCTTCGCGAACGATGTAGGCGAAGAACGACACCGCCTCGTCGTACATGGCCTGCTTGAGCGAGTCATTGAACTCGGGGAAGCGGGCGCCGTCGATGCCGCGATACTT
>DATNEC010000461.1:0-2658 GCA_035606815.1 Pirellulales bacterium | reverse complement strand
AGCTTTTGCTCCAGGGGGCGCTGCCATTCGTCGCACCGCCGCCGGTAGCCTTCGGCCAGGTGAACGATCACCTCCAGCACCAGCAACTCGGCCCGGCTCATGACGTGCCGGGCACTGCGGCTGCCCAGCCCTCGGACCGCGTCTTCCAGCACGCGCACGTGCAGTTCGACGGTCTGGGGCGCCGAGACGCTCGCCGCCGCCAACGAATCGGCGAATTCGGCCATCTCGCGGGCCAGGTTTCCGGAACCCATGATGACATAAGCCCGCAACAATTCGCGGTAATTGGCCGCCAGCGCCGGCGACACATTCGGAGGCCCGGCGTTGGGCGAAAGCACGGTGGGCGGATAGGCGGGTGGCGCCGCTTGGCCCGCTGGCTCGGCCTCCGTCGCTTCGGTTGCCAAGGGGACGCCGTGCAAACGTTCCAGGTCGCGAATCAAGGCCCGCTGCTCGTCGAGCAACCGTTCGGCCTCGCCGTGCTCCAAGCGCAAACGGTTTCGTTCGGCCTGAACCAAGCGGCGATTCTCGCGAACCAAACGGCGCCATTCGATCGAACGGGCAAGCGTCCACAGCAGCGCCCGGGTGGTCGTCGCCTCGACGCACAAATAGGCGTCGGCGCCCGCCTCGTAGCACAGCGCCGATAAGTCGTGTTCGTGGGCGGCGCCGAGCACGACGATCGGCTCTTCGGCGCCGCCGGCACGCAGCGCCTCCACGAATTCGAGGGCGTCGAGCGCGCCGGGTTCGTGGCAGACGAGCACGGCGTCGTAGCGTTCTTCTCGCAGTCGGGCGACCCCCGCCGCATCTCCAGCCGCCTCGTCGAGAATGACTTCGCTCGCTCGATCGGCCGCCAGCGCCTCGCAGAGCCAGCCGCCGGCGCCTGCGGCGGGGGCGAAATAAAGCACGCGCACTCGCTGCGGCAAACTGCCCCAAGCGACCGCCGGCGGCTTCGACCCGACCTCGTTGAAAGCTACGTCCATCGCTGCGTTCCGTGTGCTTCGCGTGTTGGCGGGCGGTACTGTAGGAACAGGCAGGGCCGGGGTCAACGGCGACGACGGATTCGTAGGCGAGGCCGTTCGATCGATATGCAAGCGAAGTTCTAATCGGTTTGACAATCCCAAAACGGTAATCTCCTGGTCGACCGTCTGTAGGGAACGCCCTCCGCGGCGTTCCGAGAAGTGCGAGTCAGCGCCCATTCCGAAGTCTGGGAACGCCGCGGAGGGCGTTCCCTACAGAAATGTGGCACGGCGCCGGGTCTACTTTGCAGCCCGCCGGGGCTTCTGCTAGGGCCATCGTCGTGCAAGAATGGGCAGGCTGGAAAGATTGGGGCCGACAGAGAATTGGCCTTGCGATGGGCCGCGGCACGTTTAGAATTTGCCCCGCCTTGGAACTCCCTGCGAGAAACGAAACGCCGTGAGAATTGCTTACCTGGATTGTTTGAGCGGGATCAGCGGCGACATGACGCTGGGCGCCCTGGTCGATGCCGGCGTGGAACTGCCCGCAATCAGCGCGGGCATCGATTCGCTCGGCCTGGCAGGCGTGCGGCTGGTGGCCAACGAAGTCAAGCGCAAGGGCTTTCGCGCGACGCACGTCGTGGTCGAGCACCAGCCCGAACACGCCCACCGGCATCTGCACCATATCACCGACATGATCGACGGCGGCCAGTTGACGCCTCGGCAGAAGGACTTGGCCAAACGCATCTTCACGCGGTTGGGCGAGGCCGAAGCCAAGGTCCACGGCACGACGATCCGCAAGGTCCACTTCCACGAGGTGGGCGCCGTCGATTCGATTGCCGACATCGTCGGCGCGGCCATCGGCTGGGATCTGCTGGGCGTCGACCGGATCGTTTGCTCGCCGATTCCGACGGGCCGAGGCACGGTGCAGATCGCGCATGGTCTGTGCAGCATCCCGGCGCCGGCCACGGCCGAACTGCTGCAAGGCATTCCGCTGGCCGAATCGAACGTGAGCGCCGAGCTGACGACGCCGACCGGCGCCGCGATCGTGGCGACGCTGGTCGATCACTTCGGGCCGCTGCCGGCGATGAAAGTCGAGCGGATCGGCTACGGCGCCGGCACGCGCGAGCTGGCCGAGCAGGCCAACCTCGTGCGGCTGTTCGTGGGCGAATCGGTCGATGCGGTCGCGGCCGACCAGGCGTGGGTCGTCGAAACCAACCTCGACGACGTCTCGGGCGAGGTCGTCGGCTACGCCACCACCAAGCTTTGGGAAGCCGGGGCGCTCGACGTTTACACGACGGCCATCCAAATGAAAAAGAACCGGCCCGGAGTGACGGTGACCGTGCTCTGCCAGGCTGGGCAGATCGAGAAGGTCGAAAGAATCTTGTTCCGCGAGACAGGCACCCTCGGCGTGCGCCGCTGGCCCGTCAGCCGGCACAAACTCGAGCGAAAGGCGCATCAGGTCGAAACCGACTTCGGCCCGATCCAAGGCAAGCTGGGCTGGATCGCCGGGCAGCCGCCGAGCTTTTCCCCCGAGTTCGAATCGTGCAGCCGCGCGGCAAGCGAGCGCGGAGTGCCGTTGAAGGACGTTTACGAAGCGGCGCAGAAAGCATTCGCGGCCGGGCAGTCGTGATGGATTGGTTGGTATGTGCCCGATCGACGGAATGCTAAGCAGTCAAGAATTCAATCGCGCAAGGAGGCGCTTATGTGG
>DATNEC010000303.1:0-4013 GCA_035606815.1 Pirellulales bacterium | reverse complement strand
GGCCAATCGGGCCAGCGAAGGACGCGCGTCGCCGGGCTCCAACGGCCGCGTTTCCAGGCCGGCGACCCAGTCCAAAGGCAACGGCGATTCGAGTGCGCCCGCGTCGCCCGTCGGACGAACGACCAAATAGGCGCCGAAATTCGGACCAATGCCCTGAGCGAGCGAGCCGAGCAGCAACCGTTCTGGCGGCGCCGCGGGGACCGCATCGCGTCCGGCAGTCTTTTTCAATAGCGGCCCCAGCAGGCCGAAGCGCCAAGCCAGACGTCCAAAATCGACGCGTCCGGCGACGGCCGCCAGGGCGTCGCCTGGCACATGATCGACCAACACCGCTCGGCCGCCGACGCTTTCCGCCGTCTCGCGGAGCGGCCCCGGCAGGGCGGAGGCGTTCCAGGCGGCGAAGGCTTCCAAGGTTGCATCCGAGTCAAGCTGCAGTCCCGCGGTCACGTACTCGGTCGCACGCCAGGTCTCGATCACCGCTTTTTGAAATTGGGCGTCGTCTGATTCAGGCGCCTTCCGCTGGAAATCGGCCAGCAGCCCCGCGTCCCAGGGACGCGGATTGACGAACAACCGGATGGCGATTTGCGGCGAGAGCCGCCCATTTCCCGCCACGTAGCCCGAGAATTCCGAGAGGGGGCGCCGCGTCGCGCCCTCCCTCGAAATCAAAGCGAACGTATCTCGGATCAACGCCTCGCTGTTGGCGGCGATGCCCAGCTTGCCGACGGAAGTGAGATACAACTGGTCGCCGTTTTCGTCCGATCCGAACCGATGCACGGTGGATGGACGGCCGCCGTGCGTCAGCATCCAGGTCTTCTGCAATTTTCCGGCGGAGCGCTGCAACGTCACGAACTTGTCGAGAAGGTGGTCGAGCAGTTCGCCGTCCTTGGCTTCGACGAGCAACAAGGCCGGCCCATTCTGGCTTTCTCCGGTCGGCGGCCAAACCGCGAACAAAGCCCTTCCGCCCAGAATCCCCGCCCAGACGTCGAGCGGCGAGGCGCCGAACCGTTTCTGAAACTCGCCGAGCGCCAATGCGATTTTGGGGCCGTTTTCGCCGACCGATCTCGCGAGCGGTGGGAAGTGCGTCAGCCGCTGATAAAGCGGTCCGTCCGCAAACCGCAAGAGGTGTTCGGCAAGGCCGTCGGTCTCGATGCAAAGTCCGACATCGTCCGACACCAAATCTGCCAGTGCCGATATAGGCAAGGCGGGCGCCGCAGGTTCTTCAGCGCCCGCGCCGCCGATAAAACCGCCGAGCGCGGCGAGCAAGCAGGCGATGGCAATCGGTCTGCGAGTCGAATCGGACGGCCTCCGTCTCATGAACGGGAACCTCCGTCGCCTGTCGCCAACAATTCCAGGAAGGAATTCACGGCCCCCGCCGTAGGTTCCGTCACCGGCTTCAGTCCGTCGGCGACGCCGTGAACCCAGTCCGATGCCGGCTCGGCGGCGGCTGCGTTGCCGCCGTCTTTTGCGGAGATGCCGACGCCCGGCAGCAGTTGCATGGCTACGGCGACGGTTTGGCTGGTTTCCGCGGCCAGGCCTTGATACGGACTGCGATTGTTGCGTGGCGTCTTGTTCGGCGCATGGCTTGGCGTTGCCTGCGTCAAGGCGGGCTGGCCGGGCGTTCCGGCCGAAATCCAATCACCCGGCGCTTGACGGGAGGCGAGCGGTTCTTGATTTCGCCGTGGCTGCCGCGCCGGACCGAGTTGGCCCCAGCGCACCACGACCGCCGCCAGCACCGTCGCGGCCATCGCGGCGACGGCGATCACGCTGCGCGAAGAGATCGAGCGGGCCAAGCGTCGTCGCCCGGAGGAAACAGGCGAGATGCGTCTCAAGGCGCCGCCCGCGGCCTCGTCTGGCCGCGGCGACGCGGGCCTCGGCGCCACGTCGGCCATAACCCGCGACGTCAGTTCGCTGCTCGGTTGAGGAAGCCGGGCCTGGCTCAATCCCGCCACGACCGCCTCGTAACAGGCCGCCAGCGCGCGGCACTCGCCGCAGGTTTGCGCGTGCTCCGCCAAGGGCGGATCGGCATCGAGCCAAAGCCGTTGGTCCAACACCCCGTTGAGGCGCGACTCAAATTCTGCGCAGCGCATCGGGCGACTCCTGCACGACGCCGCGGCGTCGCAAATGATCGGCCAGTTCTCGCCGGGCCCGATGGACCCACGTCTTCACCGTTCCCACAGGACAGTCCAACGTCTCGGCGATCTCGGCATAGCTCAACTGATGTTCGTGAAACAAGACAAACGCCTCGCGATAATCTTCTCGCAACCGCTCGAGGGCCAGTTCGACTTCCTCGGCCAGATTCCTGGCCTGTTGCCGATCCGCCGCGCGATCCGGCAGAGCATCGAATTCGTCGATCAACTTGGGCCGGCGCACCCGTAGCGCCTGCAAGCTGCGGCAGCGATTGCCGGCGATCGCCAACAGCCAGGGCTTGAACTCTCGCTGATTGTCCCAGTTTGCCAGACTCCGCAACGCTCGAGCGAAGGCCTCTTGAGTCATGTCCTCGGCATCCTGGCGGTGCCCAAGCATGCGATAACAAAGACCGAAGACCTGGCCCCGGAATTGGTCGACAAGGTCAGCCATGGCGGATTGGTCCCCCCGCAGGCTTCGCCGAACCAGCTCGCGCACTTCGTCGGACAACTGAACACCTCGGCGGGCCGATCATCCAGCCGTCACAAGAGGATACCCCGCGAAGCACGCGGCGGTTTCACCCCAATCGCGGCCCTTCTTTCGGGCTGGCCCCGGAAAGAGCCCGGCGCCTCAACCGGTCACGTCCCGAAAGATGTCCACCAGTTCGCCGGGCGACACGTCTTCCAGCCGCTTGCCGCGGCGATCGAGCTGCTCGTTGACCTTGATGGCCGTTTCCTGCATGCAGGAATGCGTTTCCTCGGAACCGCCGTAGAGCACGAAATTCTTGCCCCGCGTCAACCGAGTGTGGCCGTCGGCGGCGTCGAGCCCTAAACCGAGGATTGCGGCTTGTTTTTTGATTTTCTTAGGGGTGGCTTTCAAGAAACGCCTCGAACTTCAAAGGACCGGCCGGCGCATGCGGCCCAGGCTCCATGCGGCTTCTACAACAACTATAAGTCGGCCGGCAAACGAGGGTCAAGGCAACAAAACTCGGCGGATCGGGGGTGCGCCCCACTGCGGCGCCTCTCGCCGCATCGCAGTTCCTGGCAAGCCGCTACGACCTAGCTCCGCCACGCGGTTGGCCTTAAGAGCGTATCCGACAACGCCCTCTCCCTTTGGGCATCGGTATCTACACAACTCCGTATTGGTGATAAATCGGTATTGTTGATGAATTCGACCGGATAGGATTTTACTTCCGCCGATGGATCGGCGACTACAGCGTCGGTATTGGATGTTGGTTCAAGCACAAACCGGCACGTTCGGCCGCTTGCACCAGCTTGCACTAACGCTTGCACCAAAATCTGGCGACCGCAGCAAATCGGGGGCAATTCCTGTCAAAGCGACAGGCATCAATCGCGATCGTAACGCGCCGGCCGACGAAGGCGCAACTGTTTGCGCCGTCAAACAAAACGCCCGCTGACAACGGCTGTCAGCGGGCGTCTTGGAGTGGAGCGGAAGGGAGTCGAACCCTCGACCTTCGCATTGCGAACGCGACGCTCTCCCAACTGAGCTACCGCCCCGGCGGGTTCTCGATGAACTTCGGGAAATCCAATCGAGCAGGACATTTTAGGAGCGCGAAGCCGGCTTGTCAAAGCCGTCGTGCTCGCAACCGCGTATCGTCGGATGGACCTCTGGTCCGTCCCGCGGCGGCTGACGGACTTGGAAGTCCGTCCTACGGAACAAGCTCTTCGGACGCCGGATCCTCGCTGGCGGCCTTGACGGCCACTTCTTCGTGATATGGCTTGCCGCTCTTGTAGAGCGCCAGCCGCTTTTCGTTGTCGCGCTGGTCGCGGTCCTCGGCCGGCTGCGACATTTCCATGGCCTTTGCGTGCCACTTCAGGGCCGAATCGAAATCGCCGGCTTCGGCGTAGGCGGCGGCCAACGTGGCGATAGCG
>DATNEC010000301.1:0-4343 GCA_035606815.1 Pirellulales bacterium | reverse complement strand
CGCTATCGCCCCGAGGAGTTGCTGGCGATCGTGGCTTTGGAGAGCCAACGGGCGGAAGCGTTCGTCATCGGCGAAGATCTTGGCACGGTTGAGCCGGGAGTGCGCGAACAGATGGCCCGGCATGCACTGTTGTCGTACCGGGTGTTGTGGATGGAGGAAGATCCGCCCGAAGAATATCCTGAGTTGGCGATGGTCGCGGTAACCACGCACGATCTGCCGACGATCGCCGGGCTTGAGAGCGGCCGCGACCTGGCGGCCCAAAAGTCGCTCCGCCTCAAGCCCAATGAAGAGGCCACGCAGAAACTCCGCCAGCGGCTTGGCGAGGCGATCGGCCTCGACGAGCAAGCCGCCAAGGAAGACTGGATCGTCGGACTCTACCGCCATCTGGCCCTGGCGCCTTCGTTGATTTTTTCCGCCACGCTCGAAGACCTGCTCGCGGTCGAAGAGCGGCCAAACATGCCCAACACGACCGATCAATGGCCCAATTGGTCGATCGGGCTGCCGGGCGGGATCGAGGCCCTCGAAGCTTCTCCGCTGGCCGCGGCCGTGGCCGAGATCTTCAACGATGCCACGAAGCGTGTGGCCCGCCATTAACCCATATAGCCCGGCCGCCCCCCGGCCGAGCATGGCGTTTAGACGAACAGTTTGCTCACCGATTCGTTGCGATGGATGCGCTTGATGGCTTCGCCCAACAACGGGGCGACGCTGAGCACCTGAATTTTGGGCAACATTTTTTCCGCCGAGAGCGGAATTGTGTCGGTGATGATGATGCTCTGGATCGGCGCCTGTCTCAGGTTTTCGACCGCCTTGCCGCAAAGCACGCCGTGCGTGGCGGCGACGTGGACCTCGCGCGCCCCGGCTTCGTGGACCTTCTGGGCGGCGCCGCAGATCGAGCCGGCCGTGCTGATCATGTCGTCGAACATCAGCGCCACCTTGCCCTCGACCGAGGCCCCGATGATGTTCTCCTGCCGCGTCTTCTCGGCGCTCGAACGGCGCTTGTCGACGATCGCCAGCCGGCCCCCGAGCCGTTTGGCGTGGCCCAAGGCCCGCTTGGTGCTGCCTTCGTCGGGGCTGACGACCACGATATCGTCCTCGGGCAGGTTCATGTTGGCGAAATAATCGTTCAAAACGGGCGAGGCGTACAAGTGATCGACCGGCACGTCGAAGAAGCCTTGGATCTGGGCGGCGTGCAGGTCCATCGTCAGCACGCGATCGGCGCCGGCCCGCGTGATGATGTTGGCGACCAGTTTGGCGGTGATCGGCACGCGGCCTTCGTCCTTGCGGTCCTGCCGCGCGTAGCCGTAGTACGGCATCACCGCTGTCACGCGCTCGGCGCTGGCCCGCTTGCAGCTCTCGATCATGATCAAGAGCTCCATCAGGTTTTCGTTGACCGGTGGGCAAGTGGGCTGCACGAGAAACACGTCGCGGCCGCGGACGTCTTCGTCGACCTTGCAGGAGATTTCGCCGTCGGGGAAATTGCCGATTGAAATCGCCCCCACCGGCAGGCCCAGATAGGCGCAGATCCGGCCGGTCAACTCGCGATTGGCCCGGCCGCTGAAGATCTTTAAGTCATTCATCCGCGTCGCCTGTTGGTGTTCCTTGCCTGAATCGAAAACGGCCGCAGGCTTCCGGCTTGGGCCAGTTCCAGCTTAATTCGCCGCGCCGGGTGAGTCTGCCCCCTCTTGTTCGCGCATCGCCGCTTCGACCGCGGCCAATTCTTCGCGAGTGTTGATGCTCAAGGTCTCGACTGGCTTCAGCACGGCCCGGGCCTCGACCGTCCGGCCGGCGGCCTTCAGGGCGCCGGGGCAATCGGTCAGGTAATATTCGGCCTGGGCGTTGGCGGGACGCAGTCGATCCAAGGCGAACAGCAGATCGGCGCAGTTGAACACGTAGCAGCTCATATTGACTTCGGTCACTCGCCGCTCCTCTTCGGTAGCATCGCGCTCCTCGACGATCGCTAAAAAGCTGCCTTCGGCGTCGCGAACCACGCGGCCCAGGCCCTGCGGATTTTCTTTATGGGCCGTGCCCAGCAAGCAGGCCGGCTTTCTGCGATCGAATTCGGTCAGCAGCGTGCGCAGCGAGTCGGCCTGCATCAGCGGCGAGTCGCCGGCGACGATCAACACCGGCCCTGCGTGGCCGGTTAAAGCCTCTCGGCACACCATCACGGCGTGACCGGTGCCAAGCTGTTCGGTTTGCTCGACGAAACGAAGTTGGGGCCGCAATCCGGGCCGATTGCTCAAAACTTTGCGAACATCGTCGGCCCGATAGCCGACGACGACCAGAATTTCATCGACGCCGGCCGCCGCGAGCGCGTCGAGCACATACTCGATCATCGGCCGGCCGCGGACTTCGATCAGCACCTTCGGCAGGTCCGACTTCATCCGCGTCCCCTTGCCGGCGGCCAGCACGATCGCAAGTTTTCGGTTCATCGGCGGCTATTCGTTCATTCGGCTCAGGCGTTTGATATCTGTATTCAGCAAGGCGGCGATTCGCATGGCGATCGAGGGGAACTTCGTAAATACTTCGTTCCCCGTGACCGGATAGGCATGAAAAGCGCCGGCCCCATCATCCTGGAAGACGTAAATCTTGCCGTTTCGAACTCCCACGAGCTGGCGCTTTCCTGGAACTTCAAGACAGTTGAGCGGGTCGTTGAGCAATTGAGACGCTTCGACGGGGGACAGATCCAGCCTGGCGCCCTTGCGCCCCATGAGGCCAGGCGACTCGTGTTTCGGGTTGGAACTGTACTCGCGCATCGCTCATCGCTTCGGGACGAGAGCCGGCAGGCCTCAACCTTGCGTGTATTCCTTCAAAAAACCCTTGAACAGCACCAGGTGTTCTTCTTCGGCCTTGAGCAATTGGATGGCGAGATCCTGCGTGACGTAGTCTTCGCCGTCGGTGGCTTTGATGATCTTCTTGTACTGGGCGCAGGCCGCCTCTTCGGCTTCGATCACCGAGCGAATCACGCCGACTACGTCAGTCGTGTTTTCGCCGGGCTGCTTCTGGTTGCCGAGCTTCACGCCCAGCGAGCCGGGCGCCAGGCCGCCGATCTGCTTGATCCGCTGGGCCAGTTGCGTGGCGTGGCCCAGTTCCTCGGCGATATCGACGGACAGCGACTTCTTGATCTCCTCGGCTCGCACGCCGTCGAGATTCACGCTGTTGGCCAGATAGTTGATGACCGTCTCCAACTCCATGGAATACGCGGTCTTGAGCATCTCGATCAATTCGGCATTGGTTGCCATCGTCAACTCCTTCGTTTCTTCAGTTCGATCAAGACTTCACGGGCTTGCACGCGGATGCCCGGCGCCAAGTCGTCGCCCGTCAATCGTTCGACCGGCGCGACGAGCGGCGCCAAATCGGCCGCAGGGCTTTTCGCCGCCAGATCCTTGGCCGCCCGCAGGCCGTTGACCAAGATCAAATCTCGCTTGTACTGGCGCGATTGCTCCTGCTCTTCCATGCGGACGGCCGCGGCCTGCTCCGAATCGAGCATTTCGGCCAACACGCCCACCGCCCGTTCGTCGCCGCGACGGGCGAGCATCGTGGCGGCGTTATAACGTACATCGGGATAGCCGTCGAGGAGCATCGCTTCGAGCCGGTTCAGGGCCTTCGGCGTGCCCGCGGCGCCCAGCGCAAACGCGGCGGTCGAGCGCATCGTCGGCGCCTCGTCGCGCGAGGCCGCAAGCACCGTCGCCAACACGTCGGGACGGTCGATCCAATCTTTTTCCGGCGCCGCAGAGAGGTACACCGCCAGACCTTTCATCGCGTGCAAGCGCACGCTGGCTTCCTTTTCGTCTTGCCCGCTCGTGGCGGCGCGGACGAGCACGTCGAGCACCTCGGGCACGCGGAACTCGCCCAAGGCGCTGCACAGATAAACTCGCAACTGGATCGACAGGTCGTCCGTGGCACCCGTCGCCAGTTCGGTCGCCAGCGCGTCGGCCAACTCGCGGGCCAAAGCGCGGTCGTCCTTGAGATAATCGTTTTGGGGGCTCCGCAGCACATCGGCCAGATCGTGGGCCGCCTGCCAGCGGCCGTCGTTATTCCGCCGTAGCGCTTCGACATAGGCGGTCGGATTGCTCTCGCGCTCGACCAGCCACTTGATGCCCGCCCCCAGGGCGAACATGATGAGGACGATCAGCGCCGGAATCACGAACAGCCGCACGATGAAGCCAGCGCTGGGCGGCTCGACCGGCGGCAGTTGGTCGTCGGGCGAAATCGAGTCGGGAGCGTCGGCGTAGGACATGGAGACGGACGGCGAGCAAAGGCGTGAAATCTGCAACTGTGTTCAAGGACTGTGGTCAAGTTTAACATTCGCCCGCCAAAACACTAGGGTCGCGGGGGCCGCCGGC
>DATNEC010000419.1:0-3231 GCA_035606815.1 Pirellulales bacterium | reverse complement strand
AGTTTAATCGCCGAGTTCCCCTCGCAACAGCGGCGTGAGCAACCGCACGACGGTCACGATCACGGCGACGCCGGCGACGTCGAGCAGCAACCCGTAGCGGATCATCCGCGTCAGCGGCACATGGCCCGAGCCGAAGACGATGGCGTTGCAAGGGGTCGAGACGGGCAGCATGAAGCCCAGGCTGGCGCCGAAGGTGGCGCCGAGGGCCGGTTCCAGGGGATCGGCCCCGGCGGCCCGGGCGATCGAGATGGCCACGGGCACGACGATCGTCGCCGACGCCGTGTTGCTGGTGGCCTCCGAAATCAGCGTCGCCACCAGCGTCGTGGCGACCAACAGCCAGAAGCTGCTTTCTTCGAGCGGCAAGAGCGAGGCCAGCCCGGCGCCGATCGCCTCGGCCAGCTTGGTTTGGTTCGAGAGCACGCCGAGCGCGAAACCGCCGCCATACAGCAGCACGATGCCCCAATCGATCTCGGCCGCCTCGCGCCAAGTGATGGCTTTGCCTTCGCGGTCGCCCGGCAGCAGAAACAGCAGCCCGGCGCCCAGCAGCGCCGCCACGGCCTCGGGCAGGCTGCCATTGACGGCTTTGTACCAATCGCTTTGCACTCCTGCCGTTAGCGCAATCACGCCCGGCACGATCCACAACGTAATGGTGATTAAAAACGCCGCCAACGTCGAGCGTTGCCCGACGGTCCAGGGGCCGAGTTGGCGCCGCTGGCGCTGGAGCATTTCGTGACTGCCGGCGATTTCGCGCGTGCCCGCGCGGCAAAAGAAGTTGAGATACGCATACAAAAACAGGAACAGCAGCACGACGACCGGGACGCCGATCATCGAGAAGCTGACGAAGGGGATCTCTCGGCCGAGCAATTCGCGGATGAAGCCCAGGCCGATCAGGTTCGGCGGCGTGCCGATCGGCGTCGCCAGTCCGCCGATCGAGGCGGCGAACGAGGTCATCAACATCAGCCCGGTCGCATAGCGCCGGTTGATCGGCGTGCCTCCGGCCTTCTGCTGCTCGAACAAAAAGCCCAAAATCGACATGCCGATCGCGAACATCATCGCCGTGGTGGCCGTGTTCGAAATCCAGGCCGACATGAAGGCGGTGACGGCCCCGTAGGCGAACAAAATGCGGCTGGGATACGCGCCGACCCAGCGCAGCGACAGCACGCCGAAGGCCAGCCGCCGATCGAGCCGATGCAGAAAGATGGCGCGGGCCAGAATGAACGACCCGATGAACAAAAACATGATCGGATCGGCGAACGGCGCGAAAACGTCCTTGACCGGCGCCACCCGCAGCACGACGCACAGCGCGGCGCCGAGCAAGGCGGTCACTGGCATTGGCAGCGCCTCGGTGATCCACAGCACCACCACGCCCGCCATCACCGCCGCCAAGCGATGTGCCTCGGGTGAGAGCGTCGGAAAATCGACCACCAGCACGCCGCCGAAGGCCGCCGGGGCCATTCCCAGCCCGAGAACGCGACGGAACCGCTCGAACCGCGCTTCGAGCGGGGAGAGCGGCTCGACTTCGATTTCGCCTGTCAGATGTCGCCTTTCAAATGTTACTCGACCTTGAGCTTCAAGGGCGCGCTCGATCGCGTCGCCTCGCCATCGAGCTTGACCGGCACGGTCCAGACCACCGTGCCGACCTTGCACAACCCTTCTCCGCCCTCCTGGCAGTAGTAATAGTTGAGCGTGACCTTCAATTCATCCTCGCCGGTATCGGCGGCGACGGGCAGTTCGATCTCGAACTTGGCTTTCGGCTCTTTCAATCGGACCGGCTTGCCCAGCGACTGGCGATCGATCGGACCTTCCGCATCGACGGCTTCGACCTGGTAGCCCATCGGCGCCAGGGCGTTGATCTTGTATCCCTCGGGCAGTTCGAGTTCGACCGCGAGACGCACGGCGCCTTGTTGGGGCTTGAGTTCGGCTTGGGGCGCCGCGACTTGCTTGGCGTCCTTATTCGGCGTCAGCGGAGCAGCTTTGGGGGGCGCGGGCGGTTCGAGGCCGGTCAGTTCCAGCGTGCTGACCTCATTGTCGCGATCGAGATCGACGACGCGCACCAGGTGGTTATTCGTGTCGGCCACGTAGAGCTTGCCTGCCGCCGCCGACAATCCGGCTGGCTCGTCGAACTCGGCCGGGTCATCTTCGGCGCCCGGCTCGCCGCTGCCGGCGAGCGTTTTGCAAGTCGCCTTCTTGGGGTCGATCACCTTGATTTTGTTGTTGTAGGTATCGGCGACGTAAAGCTGTCCGCGGTAATAGGCCACGCCCAACGCATGTTGCAGCAGCACCTTTTTGCCTTGGCCGTCGGCGTCGCCGAAATGAAACAGCCGGCCCTGGGCCAAGTGCGACGTGCCGACGATGGTCTTCACTTCGCCCGCCGGATCGAAGGGCACGGCGCGGATCGAACTGCCTTCGCTGTCGGCGACGAACAGTTGCTTGCCGTCGGACGTCAGGCCGCTGGGCTGGGCGAACGACGAGTAGCCGTCTTCATAAGGTTGTGGAGGCAGCAAAGGACCATCGACGATGTCCTCGCGACCATTGCCCGCATAAGGCCCGATCTCTGATTCGTCGAGCGGCATCTTCCAAATCTGGTGCGGACCGGCCATGGCGATGTACAGGTCGTCGCCGTGAATCCAGAGATCCCAGGGGCTGTTGATCGGCGTCTTTTGCGGCGGGCCGACGAAGCGGTCGGGAGTTTTGAACTTGCCGCCTTCGCCTCGCTGAGCGGCGTCCAGCCCTGGCCAAGCCATGCGCCCCTGCTGGCCGACGCCCGCGATCGTTGCCACTTGTTTCGCTTCGAGGTCGATCTTGCGCAGCAGGTGGTTTTCGGTGTCGGCCACGTACAGCGTTTGGTCTTTGAGCGCCATGCCTTGCGGATGATTGAAGCTCGCGGCCGCGAAATCGCCGTCTTCGGCGCCCAACTCGCCCGAGCCGATGATTTCGACGAGCGTGCCGTCCAGTTTGGCGATCACGATCCGATGATGATTGCTGTCCGCGGCGAACAGCCTCTCGCCCTGTTCGTCGGCCAAGATCTTGCCGGGAAAGCGCAGCGGCGTTTGCTTCGCCTTGTGGGCTTCCAGATCGAACCGCAAGGGCGTCTCGTCGAGCAAGCCCTTTTGCCGATAATAGGGCAGGCCCAATTTGAGGACGGCGTCGAGCATGCGAAACTCGACTTCGCCGCTGTTGCCCCACACGACGTTGCCTTCCGGATCGATCAAGATCATCGTGGGCCAACTC
>DATNEC010000407.1:0-3988 GCA_035606815.1 Pirellulales bacterium | reverse complement strand
CGGGTGATCTGCTCGTGCTGGCGACCGACGCCCTGGCGCTCTGGGCCTATCACCATGCCGAGGCCGGAGAGCCGGTTGCATGGGACGACTACTGGGATTGCGACCCCGGCGCCTGGCGCGACGAGATCATTGCCATCCGCGAGGCCAGCCAGATGCGGTTCGACGACACCACGCTGGTTCTGCTGCGCGTGATCGAAGAGACTCCCGCGCCGGCCGCCGAGCCTCAACCGACCTTCCCGACCGAGATGGTCCTGGGAGACCTGGTTCTCGACGACGGGGCGCTTTACGAAGAGAGCGAGATGGCGCCGGTCGTAACGACGGCCCCCGAAGACGTCGTCGAGCCTGCGGGGCTGGAGGAAAACGTGGAGGCTCCGATCGAATTGATGGAATCGCCCGAGGAGGCCGTCGATACCAGCAAAGTCGCGGACGACGCGGAGCCTGGGGCCAAGCCCTAATCGCGGCCTGGCAGCCGCCTCATGCGCCGACCAGCATGTGATATCTCGCAGGGATCTCTGCCATACAGCACGCTATTTCGCTTTCAGCTTGCCAAACATCGGCGACGACTGATACATTGGCGAGCAGGCGGTAGAGCTTGAAATCGCGCCGCCGAACGGAAGGAATAGCCGAATGGCAGGCCCCCAGTGTCGCAACTCCGTGCATCAACGACATGCCTTCCATAATTTCCATGCCCGGCAGCGCGAAGGGCTGACGCTGGTCGGTCGCCGCGGCATGCTCAAGGCCGGCTTGGCGGGCATCGCCGGATTGAGTTTGCCCGAGTTGCTGCGGACGCGCAGCGAAGCCGCCGCGTCGGCGAAGGGGAGCAAGCCGCCGAAAAGCGTGATCTTACTTTGGATGGCGGGCGGGCCGAGCCACATCGACACGTGGGATCCCAAGCCGGGCCGGCCGCTGGAAAACCGCGGGCCGTTCTCCACGATCGAAACCAAGCTGCCGGGCGTGCGGATCTGCGAGCATCTACCCAAGCAAGCGGCGATGCTCGACAAGTTCACGGTGATCCGCTCGGTCGACGCCCGCTTCAGCAATCACGAACCGAACACTGTCTTCCAAACCGGCAACCTGGCGGCCGCGCCCCGAGTCAATCCCGAGGGCGACAAATACCCGTCGATCGCCTCGGTGGTGGCCAAGATGCATGGGCCGAACCATCCGGCCATGCCGCCTTATGTGGCGTTCATGAAATCGCGCTCGCACCTGGCGTTCGCCGGATACCTGGGCAAGCGCTACGATCCGTTTCTGGCTAGCCAGGCGACTCGGCTGCCGGAATACGACCTGGTGGGCAACGACACC
Organism: Pirellulales bacterium; assembly: GCA_035606815.1. Lineage (GTDB taxonomy): Bacteria > Planctomycetota > Planctomycetia > Pirellulales > JAICIG01 > JAICIG01. The sequence continues at coordinate 2,686 of DATNEC010000407.1, read as the reverse complement.
GGACGCATGACCGGCGCCAACTTGTTCGACTTGCCGCTCGGGCTGAGCGCCGCGCGGCTGCACGATCGCCGCTCGCTGCTCAAGGATTTCGATCGCTTGCGAAGCGGCCTCGACCAGAACGGGTCGATGGAGGCGCTCGACAGCTATCAGCAGCAAGCCGTCGAACTGGTGCTCGGCCGCAGCGCGCAAGACGCCTTCGACGTGACGCAAGAGCCTGCTTCGGTCCGCGATCGTTACGGCAAACATCTATGGTGCCAGCAGGCGCTCGTGGCCCGGCGGCTGGTCGAGGCCGGCGTGGCCTTCGTGACGCTCGACCTGAGCTACCACACGGCCTCGGGCACATGGGACAATCACGGCGACAACATTCCGCCCTACGGCGGCATCAAGCACGGCTTGGGGCCGCTCTTGCCGCTGTTCGACCACCTGATCACCACGCTGGTCGGCGATCTCGACGAGCGCCGCTTGTTGGACGACGTGCTGGTGATCGCGATGGGCGAGTTCGGCCGCACTCCGACGATGGGCACGCAAGGCAGCACCGACGGCCGCAACCATTGGCCGGTGGTGATGTCGATGTGCCTGGCGGGCGGCGGCTTGCGGCACGGGCAAGTGATCGGCGCCACCGAAAGCGACGGCGGCAATATCAAAGAGCGACCGGTGACTCCGGGCGACTTCGCCGCCACGCTCTATCGCTACATGGGCGTGCCGCTCGACGCCACCTATCTCGACAATCGCGGCCGCCCGCGCTACATCGTCGAAAACAACGGCCAGCCGATCAGCGAGTTGTTTTAGCGACGGGCTTGTGCTTGGCCCGCGCCTTTTCGGCGCTCGCGTGGCTCTGCTTCAACCGGGCGATGAACTGCGTTTCCGTGTAGATCCGCCCCGTCGGCTTGTTGAAGCCCTTGCCGTTGGGGGCCTGGGAAAGCATGTCCCCCATGTTGGCGCCGTAGGGGGTCTCGGTCATGTAGTCGATCATCTTGTAACCGTCCGGACCGCTCGTCAAACGCCACAACAGCGTCTCGGCGTCCGACAGGCGAGAAAGATGGTCGACGCGGTCGTATCCGCCCGGCAGGCGCTCGATGTCGCGCATGAATGCGCGGCCGTCTTCGGTCCGCAGCATCCGCACCATGAGTTCGCGATCGCCCGGCACGAGCTTGACGATCTGTTCGCGGTCGGCGACTTTCCAACCCAGTTTTTCCAGTTCGGCGAACACCGGCTCGACGTCGCCTCGCGACAGCAAATCGCCCTTGCGGTATTTCTTCAACGTCGAGAAATGCTTTTCGGCCGTTTTTTGCACGGCGGAAAAGGAGGGCCACGCCGCGGATTTCTTGGTCTTCTTGGCGGTCGGCGCCGGCGCCGCTTCGACCGATTTCGCCGAGACCGCCTTGGCGGCGACGTTGGGATTGGCGATCGTCCGCGGTTCGGCGCCCGCCGACGCCGATGCGACGGCCAGTGCCAGGGCCAAGCCGCTTAGGCAGCGGCCCCGCGGAAGCTTTCCAGAACTCTTTGGTTTTGCGCGATCAAGCAACCGAGGGCAAGGCGTCATCAAGTCGTGCTCCTTGGCATCGCCGGGCAGTGTTGGCATCGCCGGGCAGTGAATGTCGGCCGGAAAGGGCCTCTTTCTCGGCATAAGGGCAGTTGAAGCTACCGTGCGGCCTATCACAAACATAGATCATTTCGCCCGTTGGGCGCTCGTTCAATCGCCGGCGGCGACGGAAAACCGGCTCGCACACTCCTGGCAGCCGATGCGTAATCTGCTAGCCTAAACTCATGGCCACCTTGGTTTACGCCGTCGGGCAGCCCGATCTGCCCCCCTTCAAGATGTCGGATCGGTTCCGCACGGAAATTGCGTATTTCATGAGCATTCCGGGCGAGCAGGGGGCGCCCTTGCTCGCCGAAGGCGAATACTGGGTAAGCCAAGCCAATGCCCGGTCGTGGTTGGATGAGGGAACCATCTCTCTGGTATCGCCGCTCGACAGCCAAAATCGGACGGAAGTCGAAATCAGCGAAGAGCACGAAGCCTGGCTGGAATGGATGCTGCGTCATCAGGTCGAGCGCGTTCGCTTGCATGCCTCGCACGACGGGAGAAGCGGCTGATCCTGTCTACCCAGTCTGCCCAAATAGACGCGCGACGCGGCTTTCGCATCTAACGGGAAATACATTCAGCCTTGATTGAATTCGCGAAGGCGATTTCGTACACTCTTGCGGCGTGGAGCGTGGCAGAAGAGCGGTAAAGGAGCTACCGAAATGGCGGAGTGCGCGTTTTTCATTCAGGAGTGTCCGACCTGCGGACGGAGCCTGCACATTCGCGTGGAACATCTGGGCAAGCGCGTCATTTGCCAGCATTGCCGCGGACAGCTCTTGGCCGCCGACGCATCGATGCAACGGCCCGCATCGGTCAATCCGGGCTTCTCGCTGGTCGCCCGGGCCGACGAGTTATTGGAGAGTTCGGCGCAGCGCCGTAATCTGCCGCGCTAGCCCTTGCCAGTCGCCGGCGGCCCGCGATCAACTCGCCTTGCCATCTTGTAGGCCCCGGGTACAACTCGGCGCATTCCCCTTTCGCCGCCCGTTCGGCCAACCTCTGTGCGATCGCGTCGCGATTCGATTCGCGAAATCATCACCTACATTTTGGCCCGACCGCGCTCGGCCGGGCGTATCTCTCAGTCAATTCACGGCCGAGGACGGCCAT
>DATNEC010000300.1:0-3659 GCA_035606815.1 Pirellulales bacterium | reverse complement strand
CCGTCGACGATTGGGGAGCGCACGGCGAAGGCCACGGCGAAGCGCTCAAGACCTTGCTCGAAAAGCGGACTTGCCTGGAAAAAATCGCTTCGGTTCGCAACGATTTGAATATCGTGGCCTTGCTCGATAACCTGTCGCCTTGGGAAGTCGCCGCCAAGCTCAGCGGCGCGACCGCGGCGAACGCCGCAGGGCAAGCCGGCGAAAAGGCCGATTTCCTGCCGCCCGCCTTGCGAGAAATGGGAGAGGATGTCATCGTGCTGTACCGAGTCGATCGCGCGTGCGTCGATTCCCAGGCGGCCCAGTAAATCAGCCATGCAAACCGATTCGAATTCCGGCGTCGATTCCGTGCTGCTGCGGGCCGATCATGTCTCGCGCCGCTATCCCGACGGCGACGTCAACGCGCTCGACGACGTTTCGCTCGACATCCATCGAGGCGAGTATTTGGCGATCGTCGGACCCAGCGGCAGCGGCAAGTCGACGCTCTTGAACTTGTTGGGCGCCCTCGACGCGCCGACGAGCGGCCAAGTGTACTTCGAAGGAAAAACCCTCTCCCACTGGCGCAGCCTGGACGCCTTCCGTTCGCAGAAGGTCGGCTTCGTGTTCCAGTCGTTTTATTTGCTGCCGACGTTGACCGCCGTGGAAAACGTGCAGATTCCGATGTTCGAAGGCGCTTTGTCTCTGAACGAGAGGATCGAGCGGGCCGAGGAGCTCTTGAAAGCGGTCGGGCTCGAGCGCCGCATGCGGCACCGCCCGGCGCAATTGTCGGTAGGCGAGCGGCAGCGCGTGGCGATTGCACGGGCGCTCGCCAACCAGCCGCCCCTGCTGCTCGCCGACGAACCGACGGGCAACCTCGATTCGCACTCCGGCGAAGACATTCTCGACCTGTTCGATCAACTCCATCGCGAGCGGGGCGAAACGCTGGTCGTCATCACGCACAGCGCCGAAGTCGCCCAGCGAGCGCAGCGCGTGGTGGAAATTCGCGACGGGCGAATCGTCAAGGAAACAGCCGGGACGGCCAAGCCATGACAAACGCCAAGATCGAGCCGCAAATTCGCGATGCGACGCCCGACGACGCGCCGACGGTCGTCGAATTCAACCGGCTGTTGGCCTTGGAATCGGAGCAGAAGACGCTCGACGTCGGCGTGCTCGCCCGAGGCGTGAAGCTGGCCCTCGAGCGCCGCGAATTGTGCCGTTACTTTCTGGCCGAGTTTGACGGCCGAATCGTCGGGCAAACCATGATTACCTACGAATGGAGCGACTGGCGGGCCGGGATGTTTTGGTGGATTCAAAGCGTCTACGTGCTGGCCGAGTACCGCGGACGCGGCGTGTTCCGCGCGCTGTTTCGACACCTTCAAGGCTTGGCCCAAGCCGAGCCGGAAGTTTGCGGATTGCGGCTCTACGTCGAACAGCACAACGCTCCCGCGTTGGCCGCCTACCGGCGTCTCGGTTTGTCGCCCAGCGGCCACTTGCTCTACGAGTGGGATTGGTCGGGCGCGATCGGAAACGACGGCCCGGAGGCATAAGCCTCCTGTTCTAGCTCAATCCATCTTCAGGCCGCGCTTGATCTCTTGAAGCCGCTTGGCCTCGGGAGACTCTTTATAGTAGGCGTCGAGCGGATAGCAGCCGGAAACCAACTCGTGCCGCGGAGCGGTCGTGCATTCGCTGAACGTCCGGCAGACCCGCTTGCGGGCAAGCTGGCCGGTCGAGAGCGCGTCGACCGGCAACTCGGGATACGACAAGACCATTCGGCCCAGGCCGACCGCGTCGATCCAACCGGCCCGTACGACGGCCTGCGCCGCATGGGCCAGATAATCTTGGAGGTAAGAATAGCCCGTGCCGACCATCGGCAAGTCGGGCACGGCTTGTTTGCAGGCACGCGCGGCGTGAATCTGCCGTGCAACGCCAAGCAGCGGATCTTCGGGCGGCTGATAGCCGTCGCTGGGCGGAAAAATGGCCGGCCGTTGCAGGTGCGGATTATAGTATGGGCTGCCGCACGAAAGATTGACCGCCGCCACGCCGAGTTCCTTGAGCACGCCGAGCAGGCGGATCGGCTCGGTCAAATCCATCTCCAGCGGGTTGTCGGAATCGACGCCGAAACCGTATTGGTACGGCAGCAGGTCTTCGAAGCGCATCGGCCGGCCGAATTCGCGGCTGGTTTGAAACGGCGCCGTGTCGAACACGCTGAGCCGCACGCCGACGAGCAAATCGGGATACCGATCGCGGATTCTGCCGATGATCGTCGCGAGCAAACGGGTCCGCCCGGCGAAATCGCCGCCGAAGCGGCCCGAGCGCACGCGGGCGCTCAAGAACTCGTGCAGCAGATATCCGTGGCAGGCCTTGACGTCGACGAATTGAAAGCCGACCTCGCGGGCGAGCCCCGCGGCGGCGACGAAGCGGTCGATCAACCGCTCCAATTCGTCGTCGGTCCAGACGATCGACGTGTCGGCCGGATCGATGCCGAACTTGGCATCCAAAAGCGGATGATGGTAGGCGATCCGCGGTTCGAGGGCGTGCGAGTTCGGCCGGCAGAAGCGGCCCGAGTGCGTCAGTTGCAGGCCGACCAGTAAGTCGTCGGTCGTGCCGAAGCGTTCGCGGTGGGCCCGCAGCAATTCGTCCGACAGCGCGGCCAAACCGGCCTGGTTCGCGGGTGTGGCCAGTGTCTGCCGCGGGTTGGCCCGGCCGCCTTCTTCGACCGCCGCCGCCTCGCCGCCCCAGATCAGCTTGGCGCCGCTGAGGCCGAAATGGCGCCAGCGGCGCAGCGTATGCTGCGAAGGAGAACCGTCGCGGTTGGCGTCCCAGCCTTCCATCGGATGGATGCACCAGCGATTGCCGACGGAGAACCCGCCGATCGCCAGAGGCGCGGCAAGCGGCGAACCGGCCGCCGCGGTCAACACTTGGTCGTCCAACGGCAAGTCGAGCCCGAGCGCTTCGAGCCGGGCCCGCAGGGCCGAGACCGTCTTGAATTGCGCGACTTTGGGATAGTTCAAGTCAATCGCCCTCAAATCATTCTCCGCCGCCACGGCATTTGCTTGAAAACTGACAATCGACCTCAAGCGGCTGTATACTAAGTGTTTCAATGAAGAGGAATAGGTTTTAGCGGTGATGGCCTAACGGGGCGTTCCGTCAACGTCGCTTCATTGACATGAAAAGCACGAATCGCGGCCAACCAGGGTGTTGCGCAAGCATCATCGTCATCGGAGCGATTAGCTTTGCGGGGAGCGTGATTTGGGCGGCGTTGGGCGGCGGTTGGGCTGGGCCGCCCATCGCCGGACCAACCGCATGGGTAACGAAGGTCGTCCTGTTTCTGTTGAGCGGGCCTATGGCCTTACTACCGCTCGGCGTTCTCAGCGTTTGGCAACGTCGTTGGGCTGGCTGGTTGCTCATAACGGCTTCGGTCTTCTCTGCGGTTTTTGCAGTATGGGTTATGTGGCCGACGGCTGCCGAGGAATGGTCAGGCAATCAGCGCGATATTCCTTCCTACGCCTTTCGATGGTCTCTCGCCCTGATTCTTCCAGTCTCCGTTCCCTTGTTGATTTTCGGATCGGCGCTTCGGCCGTGGTCTGCGACTTCGTCGTCTGCGATTTCTTCGATTTCAAAATGACCGATTACCCGAATTCGAGATCATTGGAGATCGGCGCCATTTCTTAAAAAACCCAAAC
>DATNEC010000385.1:0-6500 GCA_035606815.1 Pirellulales bacterium | reverse complement strand
CTCGCCTTCGACGCCGGCTACACGGCCGCCGTGGTGGAACAAGAACAGGGGCGGCGCCGCGAAGCCGCCGAGCGCTTTCGCCGGCTCGCATTGAATCTGCCGAAGCATGCCAAGGCGGGCGACGCCCACTTGTTGGCGATCTACAACACGGCCCAAGCGGCCAAGACCGATCCCGCGGCGGCGGCCGATGAATATCCGGCGCTGCTGCAGGAGCACTTGCAGCACTTCAGCGGCGCGCCGAGCGCCAACCAGGCGCGGCTGTGGCTGGGAAAATTGCGCGAGCGGCAGCGAGATTATTCGGCGGCCATCGCCGCCTATCGCGACATCTCGGCAGACGACCCGCGCTACCTCGAAGCGGTCGAGGGCGCCGCCCGTTCGCACAAAAATCGGTTGGCCGAGCTGAGCGCCGCCGGCGAACCGACGCGCGAAGCGGCCGAGCAAGCGGCCCGCTACTTCGAGCAATTGGTCTTGGGAGATCGCAACAAGTTGCCCGAACGTTGGACCCCGGTCGAGCGGTTGGCCGCCACGACCGCCGCCGAGATTTGGCTGCAATACGGCGCCGACGAGTTCGACCGGGCCGAGCGGATCGTCGCCGCGGCGCTGGCCTCGGCCGGCGATGCGCCGGACGCCTGGCGCTCGGAGGCCGAGGGGCTGCTGGTCTTTGCGCTGGCCGGACAAGGGCGCCGCGACGAGGCGGCGCGGCGCCTGGCGAGGCTCGCCAATGGCAGCCCGCGACAGCTTCTGCTCCTCGTCGAGGGGCTGGGCCGCATCGGCAAGCAGGCGCCGCCGGCAGTGCGGCGAGAATTGGCCGAATTGGAATTGCAGGCCGCCGGTTTGCTGCGCGACCAGCGCAACGGCCTGAGCGCCGCCGATCGCAAAAGCTTCGACCTGGCCTACGCCGAGGCCCTGGTGGCGGCCGACCAGCGAGACGAGGCGCTGAAACTGTTGGCCGGCATGGCCGAGGCCGCGCCGCGAGACGGGCAGATTCAAGAGACCTACGCGCAACTGCTGCTGGACGGGCCCGACAAGGCCTCGTGGCAGGCCGCGCTGCTCAAGTGGCGCGAGATCGAAAAAAAGTGCCGCACGGGCGGCGAGCGCTGGCTGCGCGCGATCTACCACCAAGCGCTGGCTTTGGAACGGCTGGGGCAAAAAGACCAAGCCGCCAAGCTCGTCAAGCTGACGCAAGCTTTGCACCCGGAACTTGGCGGCCCGGAGGCGAAGGCCAAGTTTCTCGAATTGCTGAAGCGCTGCGATCGCTGATCCCATCCGTTTGCGCCGGGCGTTGAAACGGCGACGGACGTCTTGTAATATCGCCTGAAGCGTTCTGGACGCTGCCCGTCCGCGGAAAGGCCCGAGGCCACCTTCGTTTGCAGTTTTGCGCCAAACGAACTTCTTTCAGCCTGATGTGCGGACGCCAGGCGGCTTGGAAAGGAGCTCGTCATGTCGCGCCCCCGTCAGCTTCCCGCCGATGCCAATCTACGCCAGTTGAAACACCAGGCCAAAGACCTGCTCCGGGCCTGCCGAGGCGGCGATACCAACGCCATCCGCCGGATCGAACGAAGCCATCCGCGTTTCTCCGGGTTGACGCAGGCCGAAATCGCCGCTGCGCGCATCGTCCTGGCGGATGCCCAACTCGTGATGGCGCGCGAGTTGGGTTTCGAAAGTTGGCCGCGGCTGAAAGAGCACGTCGAATCGCCGGCGGCGCCGGCGAGGAGCATGCACGAGCTTGTGACGCAGGACAACGTGCAGGCCCTCGAAGAGGCGGCCGCGCGAGACCCGGAAGCGGTCAATCGGCTCGACGAGGCGGGGCTTCCCCCGCTTTACGCCGCCGCGCTGTATCGCAACCGGCAGGCCGTCGACTTTCTGCTCGCGCAGGGAGCAACGGTCGATATCTTCGCCTGCGCGTATCTGGGCAAGGCGGCCGAAGCCGAAACGATGCTGAACCAAGATCCCGGCTTGGCGCGGGCAACCACCCGAGATGGCAAGACCGCTTTGCACTATGCCGCAATGGCGGGGCGCCTCGACGTCGCCGAGGTTCTGCTGCGCTATCCTTGCGACGTGAACGCCCTCGATCAGCGCGGCGCGACCGCCCTGATGGAAGCGTCTCATGGCGGACCGTGGAAGTCCGAAGCGGCCCAAGAAATCATTCAGCTATTGCTCGACCACGATGCGCAGGTCGATCTGCTCCAGGCCGCGGCGATGGGGCGGACGGACCTGATCGAGGCCCTCCTTGATCGAGACGAGAGCCTGATTGATAGCGCAGACGATCGGGGGAGGACCGCGTTGTTCCATGCCGCCCGCAACAACCGCCTCGCAGCGGTGAAGCTATTGGTCGAGCGCGGGGCCGATGTCAATCGGTCTGACGCCGTGGGAATCGCGGCGCTGCACCGCACGGCGCAGGAATGCAGCGACGAGTTGATCCAGTACTTGATCGACCAGGGCGCCGATGCGCACCTGTGTTGCTACGCGGCTTGCGGGGACGAGGCACGGACGCGCCGGATGCTGGCGCGAAACCCGAGCGCCGTCGACGAAATCTTCTACGAATTCAACGCGGTCGGCTATGCCATTCATAGTTGGCATTTGGGCGCGCTCCGCATCCTGCTTGAGCACGGCGGCGCCTTGTCCCAAGAAGACCAACAGCACATCCTCCGCATCAGCGGCGACGACCAGAAACTCCTCGCGGGGCTGTTGGCTCTGCAAAACAAGTGAGCGGCGAGCCAAGCGGCCTCTACGGAAGCCGCACGCGGCAGGTTGGTTAAACTGCGCGGACCTTGCGGCTGGCTGAATCGGGGCCGACCTTGCCGCCTTTGACGGCGGCGCCGAATTGCTGATTGTTCCGTTTGTGACGGGTCGATCGTTGATAACGAACCTACGGCTTGTAGCGTTTGCGGCGCCGCTCGGCGGAAGATGTGAGGCGGCCCGCGGTTGAAACAAGACACCGTTCATTGACGGGGAGCGAGCATGAGGCGCTGCATTTTTTGTTTCGCGTTGTTGACGACGACCCTCGCGCTGGCGAACTCCGCCGGCGCGCAAACCAGCTTCGAAATGGGCGAGATGCAAGGCCCCGTGCTCTACGAGGGGGGCATCGCTCCGGCCAGCTACTATGGCCACGCCATGCAACTGCCCACCGGCCCGAATAGCAACTGGGGCTACAGCGGTACGTGCTGCTCGAACGTCTGGGCCGGGTATTGCGAAGAGAACCAAGGCTGCCGGCACTGCGGGCGCCACCATCACCATGCCGGCTGCTGCAAAACCAACCTCTGGCGGCGCTTGATGTGCGTTCGGCCCAAGCTATTCGGCAACAACGGCTGCTGCGGCAAAGCGCGCTGCGGCAACTGCGGTCGCTGCGGTTGTTCCTCGGGAGGGTCGAACTGTGCCAGCGGCACCTGTGGCGGCGGAAACTGCGGCCTCGACAGTTATGGTCCGGCGAACGGCGAGACTCTCGGCGCCCCCGGCGCCGAAGAAGTCATGCCCTCGCCGCCGCAATCCAACTCGCCGCAAACCCAGTCGCCCGAAAAACTCCCCTATGACGATGCCGCTTCGCCCGGCAACGGCGATCAATCTTCCGTCCGCAAGAGCTGGAACATGCCGCGGGTCACCTCTTCGAGGGCGAGCTCTCGGCGGTAAGCGCAGGGCTGTCCCAGAACTCCCTCTCCCTCCGGGAGAGGGCAGGGGGTGAGGGCGTGTTGACGAGGCGATTCCCCTCACCCTATCCCTCTCCCAAAGGGAGAGGGGGACCTGTCCGCCTGTTGGCCAGTTCTTGGATTTGCTCTGAGCCGCGTTCTGCCAGGCGCTCTCAACTGGACGTTTTGGCGTAGAACTCGTTCGAGCTGGCGATGCTGGCGATCACCTCTTCGTCGCGGTGATGGGCCAGTTGATCGGACCAGAAGCTTTGCGCACCGGCTTCGACGTCGCGGTCCAGCAGATTCTGGTAGAAGCTTTGCACCAGGTCGCCGCGGTACTCCGCACTGCCGAAGATGATGTCGGCGGCCTGCTGGCGCGTGCCTCCATTCGCCAGGAACTGTTCGAAGGCCGCCTCGCCGGTCGGATCGGGCGCCCGGCCCAAAGCGTCGTGATAGAGCGCATCGACGAAGCCGTGGTTCGTGTCCCCACCACGGGCGTGGAAGTATTCGGGCGAGCTCACGATGATCGACGACAATTGCTCGACCGTGCCGCCGTGCGCCAGGAACTGCGTCGATGAGGCGAGGCCCGAGGGGTCGGCCCCGCGGTGCAGATACTGCTGGTAGAGTTCGTCGACCTCGACGTCGCGATATTCCTGGGTGCTTTGGATTCCGGCGATGACCTGTTCGCGCGTGGCGCCTTGGGCGAGTTGGGAATTCCAAAATGCCAGTCCGACGGGGTCCACTTGGCGATGTAATAGATCGCGATAGACCTCGGAAATGAATCGCTCGTTCGCAGTGCCTCGCGTGCCATCCGGCAGCAGTTGTTCGAGCATCGTCGCCGTCGAGTGCGCCGTCGCGCTCGCGGTGTCGTCAACGATCGAAACGCTGACCGCAAACGCGCCCTCATCCGTGTACGTGTGCGATCCGGTCACGGTATACACGCCGCCCGAGAGCGAAACCGCTCCTGCCGACGTGCTGCCGTCGCCCCAATGGATCGTGACGGCGAAATCGCTGGCCGGTTCCGAAGCGTTACCGTGCGTGAAGGTGGCGACCGTCACGTTCGGTAGCGCCAAGAATTCGTTGCCGTTCACGGCCACGCCCGTCGCCACGATGGCCGGCTCGGCGACGATCGCGGTGCTGTTGACCGTGGCGTCGGGCGCCGAGACGCGGTGGACCGTCACCGTAATCAACTGCGTGCCGTCCTCGGCATAGGTGTGGCTGCCGTGGATCGTGAACACGTTCGTGCCCGCGTCGAAGGTGATCGTGCCGGCCGACGAGGGCGAGCCGTCGCCCCAGTTGATATCGGCCGAGTAGTCGCTCAAGGGACCGGGGCCTCCCGGATCGGTGAAGGTCGCCACGTCGACCACGCCGGTATCGACGCCTTCGATCGCGTTGAGCGTCAGGCCTTGAGCGTCGACGACCGGGTTCGCCACTTGGGCCGAACTGGTCGCCGTCGCATCGGGCGCCGACAGGTGGTGCAGCGTGACCGTGACCGTGTAGCTGCCGGCCGCGGCGTAGTCGTGTTGCCCGGTGACGGTGAACACGCCCGTGCCCGCGTCGAACGTGATCGTGCCCGCCGTCGTCGCGGAACTGTCGCCCCAGTCGATGTCGGCCGAGTAGTTCGCCAGGGCCTCGGCGCCGCCGGGATCGGTGAACGTGGCCACTGTCTGGCTACTCGAGAGGAAGCCCTTGATCGCATTCACGGTGAAGCCGCCCGTCGCGACCACCGCCGGATCGGTCACGGTCGTATTGGCCGTCACGCTGGGGATGGCGTTGGGCGAGTTGCTGGTCAGGCTGATCGTGTTGGCCAGCGAGCCTTCCTCGCCCGCGTTGACGACGATCGTGCCGTTGACCGTGGCGCCGGCCGCGATCGTGCCGAGATTGGCCGTCACCGTGCCGCCGGCATTGTTGACCGTGCCCTGATCGAAGGCGGCCGAAACGAAACTGACCCCGGCGGGCAGCACGTCAGTCAGCACGACGTTGTCGATCGGCAGCGCGCTGTTGTTATGAATGGTGATCGTGTAGGTCAGCGGGCCGTTCTCGGCGACCGTGCCGGGGGCCGAATTGGTCACGTCCAAATCGGCGGTCGATTGCAGGGTTTCGATGTGCGAGAAGTCGATCGGCTGCTGCCCGCCGAACGTCCACGCCCCCGACGATCCGGCCGCCGAACTCGTCACGCTCAGCGCGGGACTGGCCGTGCCGGTCAAATCGACAAGCAACGTGTCGCCGGGCGCCGCGGGCGGCGTCGGATCGCCGCCGTCGACGCTGACCGTCGTGGAGGCCAGCGGCGCCACGTTGAACGTGTCGCTTCCGCTGCCGGTTGCGACCGAGAGATTGCTCGCGCCGCTGAATTGGATGGCGTCTTGCCCGGTGAATTGCAATTGGTTGGGCGAGCCGCCGGTGATCGTCACGGTCTGGTTCGCGGCCGCCGTCGAACTTACGTTCAGACTGCCGACGTCCGCGATCGAGGCGCCGGCCGTATTGTTTCCATTGAGCGTCACGTCGTTCAAATTCAGCGTCGTGCCGCCGGTCGACGAAACTCCCAGGTCGTAGTTCTGGATCTTCAGGTCGCTGAGCGTCACGAGGCTGGGATTTCCGGTAATAGCCACCCCCGTTCCGGAGAGTGCGATCGGCGCCAAGAGCACGACGTTGCCTTGGCCGGCCAGGGTCAGGGCGTTGGCGATCGTGACGTTTTCAGCATACGTCCCAGCCAAGACATTCACCGTGCCGCCGGGCGTCGCCAGGTTCACGCCTTCTTGAATTGCGGCCACAGCGGCGGCTTGCGGGCTGGCGCCGTCGACGGTGAGCGAGGAGAAGTCGCCCTGGAAGCCAGGAGTCGCCCCGTCGAGATCGGCGCCGCCGTCGAGCCACGGCGAG
>DATNEC010000382.1:0-5510 GCA_035606815.1 Pirellulales bacterium | reverse complement strand
CGAGTTCGCGCGGGGCGCCGAGAGGGCGCCGTTCCCGCGGTCGCCCTCTCGGCGCCCGCCGCCCAATGCCCGGATCATGGCGCGCCATCAAGGGCGCGGAGCGGAAACAGCGCCGACTTCACGTGCTGCGATTCCATCAGGGCGGTCAGCCGCCGGACGATCTCGGGATGGTCGGCCGCCACGTTCTTGGTCTCCGCGCGGTCCTGGGCCAGGTCGTACAACTCCACTTGGCCCGGCTGCTGCTGTGTTGACTTGCGGGCAGGCTGCAAATTGGTGCGGATCGCTTTCCAATCGCCCTCGCGCACGGCTTGCTGGCCGCCGTAGCCGGGCGATTCGCGGTACAAGAACGGCCGCGGCGGCTGCGGCTTTCCGAGCAAGGTCGGCGCGAAGCTGATCCCGTCAAGTCCCGCGGGGACGATGTCGCCCGCGCCGACCAAGTCGAGCAGCGTGGGCAGCCAATCCTCGAAACCGCAGACGCGGTCGGTCTCGGCGCCAGCGGCGATTTTCCCTTTCCAGCGCACGATCCCCGGCACGCGGAAGCCCCCTTCGTAGAACGAGCCTTTGCGTCCGCGCAGGCCGGCGGCGCTGTTGAAAAACTCGGAGTCGGTCCCGCCCAATTGGTCGTACAACGGACCGTTGTCGCTGGCGAACACGAAGATCGTCCGCTCGTCGAGCCCCAATTCCGACGCCAATCCCGCCAGCCGGCCGACTTCGCGATCCAGCCGCGTCACCATCGCCGCATAGGCGGAGCGCGGCGTGCGGTGGGGCAGATAGCCGCGCCCGCCGGAGTACGGCTGTTCGGGGAAGGCGCCTTCGTACTGGGCCAGCGAATCCTCGGGAACTTGCAGGGCCAGATGCGGCACGGTCGTCGGATAATACAAAAAGAAGGGACGATCGCGGTTCTCGCGCATGAACCGCAGCGCCTGCTCGGTGATCAGGTCGGGAGCGAAATCGCGGCCGGAAAATCGGGCGTAGGTCTCCGCCGCATTCACATCGGCGCCTTCCGGCAACTTTTGCTGGGACGGGAATGCAGGATTGTTCAAGGCCAGCCGGCGGTCGTCGTCCCAGAGGTGCGTGGGATAATAGTTGTGCGCCACGGCCTGGCAGTTGTAGCCGAAAAACCGATCGAAGCCTTGCTTGAGCGGGTCGCCCGAACTGCCGACCGGCCCCAGACCCCACTTGCCGAAGCCGCCCAGTGCGTAGCCCAAGTGCTTGAGCGAAAGCGGCAGCTTCAATTCCCCCGCGGGGACCGGCTCTTGGCCTTCGCCGCCGGCGCCGAGGCCGCCGCGATTATTGCGAATGTATCCGTGTCCCGGGTGTTTGCCCGACATCAGCGCACAGCGCGACGGGGCGCAGACGTTGCTGCCCGCGTACATGGCCGTAAAGCGCATGCCCTCGGCCGCCAAGCGGTCGATGTTCGGCGTGCGGATCTTTTGTTGCCCGTAACACCCCAAGTCGCCGTAGCCGAGATCATCGGCTAGGATGAAAACGATATTCGGCCGAGGCGGTTCTTTGCTATTTTCTTCGGCAAGGATCGTAGGTATCGACCAAAACACCGCGACGGCGATAAGGATAAGCGTTGTTATTCCCTGTCGCAAACGGGCAAGTAAATCTTGGGGCTGCGTCGCTGTCGCGCGTGGGAGTCGGGCGGTCATCCAAAAATCTCCAAGGCTCGGTCGGAGGTCATGACGCGCCGCGATCAGGCCGCCGGCGCTGGATGCGAATATCGGTTCTCTTCGAGCGTGAGTCAACTTGCGGAACAATTTTGCGCATCCGCTACTTTGGAGCAGCTCTCATGAGACGTTCGTTCATGACCACGGGAAGCTGGATTGCGATTTCGTGCCATCCCTGAAATCGGTGGTCAATCAAGGATCCCGCACTGTCAAACCCGCATATTCTTTCTAGAATGATCGCAACGCGGTTCCCGTAACTCGTCCGATGCCGAGAGGCTTTGTTCGATGCCCGCAGTCCATGCACTCGATTACTTGGCGGAAGCCGGCAAGACGAAGGTTACGCCGCTGTGCGCCGCGTTCGGCGACGAGCCGTTTTTGAAGTCGGCGGTCGTGGCGGCGTTGAGGCAGGCGGCGCTGGGCGAGGGAGACGCCGAATTCTCGCTGACGCGCTTCGAGGGCCGCACGGCGGAGCCGCGGGCCGTGTTCGACGAATTGTCGACGATCGCGCTGTTTGGCGGCGGCGGGCGACTGGTGATCGTCGACGACGCCGATGACTTCGTCTCGCAAAACCGCGCAGCCCTGGAAGACTATGCGGCGCATCCGAGCGGCACGGGTTCGCTCGCGCTCGTCGTGGATTCTTGGCCGAGCAATACGCGGCTGGCCAAGGCCGTCGCGGCGAGTGGGTTGGCGATCGAATGCAAACTGCCTCCCCCGGCGAGGCTGTTGAAATGGCTTGAAACGTGGGCGCGGAGCCGGCACCGGGCGCGGCTCGATCGCGGCGCCGCCGAGCTATTGGTCGAAATCGTCGGTCCCGAGATGGGCCTGCTCGACCAGGAGTTGGCCAAATTGGCGGCCGCGGCGCACGACGCGCCGATCGGCGCCGAGTTGGTTCAACAATTGGTCGGCGGTTGGAGAGCAAAAACGGCTTGGGACATGCTCGATGCGGCGCTCGAAGGCCGGGCGCGGCAGGCGCTCCTCGAGTTGGATCGCTTGCTCTTGGCGGGCGAATCGCCGATCGCGGTGCTGGGACAGATCGGCGCTTCGCTGCGTCGCTACGCCACGGCGACTCGGTTGATTCAGCAAGCCGAGGCCTCCGGCCGGCGGACGAACCTGCGCCAGGCATTGGAAGCGGCCGGCGTAAAGTCCGTGCCTTTCATCATGAACAAGGCCGAGGCCCAATTGCGACAATTGGGGCGCGAGCGAGGCGCCCAACTGCTTTCCTGGCTGCTAGAGGCCGATCTGGCCTTGAAGGGGGCCAGTTCGTCGCCGCCGAAGGCCCGCATTGTTTTGGAGCGGCTTTTGGTCCTGCTGGCGGCGCCGACCGCTCCGAACCGCGGACCGTCAAAGCCGGCGCTAAGCCGCTCCGGCGCAAGGCGTTAAGTGTCGCTCATTTTGATTGACTTGCCGTCGGCGATCTTTATGATAAGGCTGTGGGGATCCACGGCGTAGGAACCTCCAACCGAAACAGTCTTCAAAGAAACAGAGGCGAGTCCCATGATGCGGAAGATTTGCGGCTGGTTTTCTCCGGCAGGAGCGCGGCGGCAGTCGAGTTCGAATCTTGCCGCGATCGCCGCGGCGATCGGTTTATTGGTTGGCGGCGATGTGCGGGCGGCGGAAAAGAACGACGCGGCCGGCAAGAGCGACGCCGCCGACAGCTTTGCGAACAAGGGGGCCCCCAGCAGCGCCATCACCGACGCCGACGTCATCAAGTTCATCGACGAACAAATCCGCAAAGGCTGGGCCGACGCCGAAGTCACTCCTTCGCCCGCGGCCACCGACAACGAATGGTGCCGCCGCTTGTTTCTCGACGTTCTGGGCCGGCTGCCCACGGTCGGCGAGTTGCAAAAATTCGTGAACGACAAAGGGCGCGACAAGAAGCAAGCCCTCGTCGACCGCCTGCTCGACTCCGACGAGTATGTCGAGGAATACGCCCGCAATTGGACCACGATCTGGACCAACTTGCTGATCGGGCGGCCCAAGTCGGCGCGCGACGAGGCCCGCGACCTGGTCGATCGCGACGGCATGCAGCAGTATCTGCGTCGCAATTTTCTCACCAACAAACCTTACGACAAGTTCGTGTTCGAGTTGGTCAGCGCCACCGGGGCGAACAAGCCGGGCGAAGAAGGCTACAACGGCGCGGTCAACTTCCTGCTGGACAATCTGCAGGAAAACGCCGCCACGGCCACGGCCAAGACGGCCCGTTATTTCCTCGGCCTGCAAGTGCAATGCACGCAGTGCCACAATCATCCGTTCAATGACTGGAAGCAGGACCAGTTCTGGGGAATGAACGCCTTTTTCCGGCAGACGAAGGCCCTGCGAGATTTCCAGGGCCGGGAGATCGCCTCGGCGCGGCTCGAAAACGAGGACTTTGCCGGCGAAGGGGGCGACCCGAAGGAAGCCGAGATTTACTACGAGCTGCGCAACGGCATTCTGCAAGTCGCTTACCCGACGTTCGTCGACGGCACGAAGATCGACCCCAGCGGCTATGCAGACGAAGTCAATCGCCGGCAGGAGTTGGCGAAGCTGGTCACCAAGTCGGAATACCTGGGCAAGGCGATCGCCAACCGGATGTGGGCCCATTTCTTGGGCTATGGGTTCACCAAGCCGATCGACGATCTTGGACCGCACAACGCCCCGTCGCATCCCGAACTGCTCGATTATCTCGGCAAGCAGTTCTCCGCGCAGGGCCACGACCTGCGCCGGTTGATCCGCTGGATCACGCTCAGCGAGGCCTATTCGCTTTCCAGCCGCTTCGGCGCCAAAGTGGCCAAGAACAAGACCGACGACCCGTCGTTGGGCGTCAAGCCGTTGTTCAGCCATTTCTACGTTCGCCAGATGCAGGCCGAGCAGCTTTACGAATCCCTGCTCGTCGCGACCCAGGCCGAAAAGACGCAGAGCAATTACGCCGACCAAGAGAAATCGAAGGGGGATTGGCTGAGACAGTTCACGCTGGCCTTCGGCACCGACGAAGGGGATGAATCGACCACCTTCAACGGCACCATTCCTCAAGCCTTGATGATGTTCAACGGCGAATTGATCAAGAAGGCGACCAGCGCCGAAGCGGGCACCTTCCTCTATAAAGTCGCGACCGGCGACCTGAAGCCCCATGCGCGGATCGACTACCTCTACCTGGCGGCCTTGGCCCGGCGACCGACCAGCAAAGAGATGAAAATCGCCAACGAGCTGCTCGCGGCCCGCAATGGAAACGCCGCCGCCGCCATGCAGGACATCTGGTGGGCGATTTTGAACAGCAATGAGTTCATTCTGATTCACTAGCGGCCGCCAGCGCGGTTATTCCGCGATCGCTCGGATGACGCGGCATGGATTGCCGGCGGCGAACACGCCGTCCGGGATATCCCTCGTGACGACGCTTCCGGCCCCGATAACGGCCTTCGAACCGATATTGACGCCGGGGCAGATGATCGCGCCGCCGCCAACCCAAACGTCTGACCCGATCTCGACGGGCTTGCCAAACTCCTGCTTGCGGCGGAGTTCGGCGTTCATCGGGTGCGTGGCGGTATAGATCTGCACCGCCGGCCCGAATTGCGAGAAATCGCCGATCTTGACCTGGCAGACGTCGAGCACGACGCAATTGAAATTGAAGAACACTCGCTCGCCAAGCAGGATGTTCCGCCCATAGTCGCAAAAAAACGGCGGTTGCAGCCAGACCGAGTCTCCGCCTTGGGCAAACAGCTCTTTCGAAATCGAGCGGCGGGCGTCTTGGTCCCGTTCTCGGGTCGCATTCAAATCCCAGCACAAATCTCGGGCCCGCTGCCGAGCTTGCACGAGTTCTGGGTCGAGCGGATCGTAATGCTCCCCGGCGAGCATTTTTTGTTC